>PMUE01000163.1 GCA_003167055.1 Vulcanimicrobiota bacterium
CGCGCTGCCCGCACGCGCGGTGACGACGGGACCATCATGCGGCGACCACCTCTACACCAACGACAAAGGCATCCAGATCCGCGTCCTCTGGGCGAAAAACGGTGCGGTCCAGAAATTCGAGATCGTTGATTCAAAAGAAAACCCCGAAGACGTCAACGACATGGAAAAAGACCTGGAGCGAACCTATGGCCCGGAGGGGACGAACGCTCCGCCACTGCGAATCGTGTCGTTCAAATCTGGTGGAAGCGGCGGAATGATGGTTCCCGATAAGGCAGTTGACTCGTGCGGGCGAACGATCTCGTTCCAATAGCGCTGATCGCGATCGCCGGCTGCGCCGGCGGACACGAGCAAAGCGACGCTTCGCCCTCACCATCGAGTTCTCCCGACGCGCTGCGCTCGTGTGAAGTGCGCGAATTTTCGCTTGACGGCGCGGATCTCGTGGTGCAAGCCAACGCCGACGGTACGCCGGCATCGATCGTTGTCATCCGCGCTCCGAGTGACGTCGTGCGCGTCAAAGCCTTTCAAGATGCTCGTACGGATTTTGGCGATCCGAACCCCGATCCACGGACCGAAATTCGCGACTATAAAGACGGGCTGACGCAGCTCACCGATATGTGCGGACGTCCGGTGATGCCAAGCGCGACCCCGTCCGCGACCGCATCGCCGTAACGTACGGCATCGATGCGTACCGCATTGTTGACGATCTTGCTCCTTGCGACAGCCTCGCTGCCGGTCTGGGCAAGCGCCGATCCCGAGGCGATCGCCGTGCTTGACCGGGAGCATCTCTGGCTCAAAGCGATCGCAACGCGCAACGCCGCGCTGCTCGGTACGATTCTCGCCGAGAACTTTGTCCATATCAACTACCGCGGTGAAATCGCTTATCGCGAGCAAGAACTAGCCAACGTCGTCAAGCCGAAGCCGGATGCACACGTAACGACCGAGCAAACGGTGGATTTTGCCGGTAACGGTACCGCGGTCGTACACGGGCTCGACACGGTGTCGCAGCGCGGTAAGATGATCTTGCGTTTGCGTTACACCGACGTGTACGTCAAGCTGCGCGGCCGCTGGATGGCACTAAGCGCCCAGGAAACGCGGATCGCGCCTTAAGGCAGCAGCTGCTTCGCGCGGGTGAAAATCGCGTCGAACATCGGGACGGTGAGTTTGCCGGTATTGGTGTTTTGCCGGCTTGGATGGTAGGAAGCGATAACCGTTATACGGCGCGTGCCGTTGGCCGCGACGCTTTCTGCGCCGTGCGCAAAGACCGGCGGTGTGTCGAACCTGAAGCCGCGTTCGCGCAGCACTTTGAGCATAGCGTCGAAGCCGATCGAGCCGAGACCAATCATGATTTGCAGCTCCGGCAGCGCGTCGAACTCTTGTAACAGAAACGGAAAGCAGTTGCGCAATTGCTGCGGCGTGGGTTTGTTTTTCGGCGGCGCGCAGCGACCGGCCGAAGTGATGAAACAATCGATGAGCGCGAGACCGTCGTTGCGATCGGTGGCGTGCGGTTGTGAAGCGAAGCCCGCGCGGTACAGCGCCGGGTACAGGAACTCGCCCGATGCGTCACCGGTGAAGGGACGCCCGGTACGATTGCTGCCGTGCGCGCCCGGTGCAAGACCGACCAGCATCACGCGCGCATGCGGATCGCCGAACGGCGGCACCGGTTTGCCCCAATAGGTTTCATCGGCGTACGCGCGGCGACGTTCGCGCGCGACCTGCGCGCAGTAGCCGCGCAACTCCGGACAGCGCTCGCATGCAACAATGGCACGCTCGATCGATTTCAACGTGGGCATTTAGGGATCAAGGGTCTCCGTGCGGATAAAGTCGATAAAACGGGATGCAGCCGGTCCGTACGGATCCTTGCGCGTAACCAGGGATATGGTTCGCATGATGCGTTGGGGTACGACTGAGAGCAGCGCAACGTTGGGGCCGGGCGTGTTCCCGATCACGCGCGGATAAAGCGCGACACCGAGACCTTCGGCCACCAGAGAACGTACGGTAAGCGAATCCTCGCTCTCGAATGCGACGCGCGGTTCGAAACCGGCCTCACGTGCAACTTGATTCAGCAAGTGCGTGCTCGCCGAACCGGGGCGGAAGATCACGAAGGGTTCGTCGCGCAACTCTTCGATGCGGACGCTCGAGCGCGAACCGAACCGATGCCGCGCAGCAACGGCGATCACCAGCTCGTCGTCGTAAAGGGGCTCGGCATGAAAGGCCGCCGGGAGCGCGGCGCCGGGAAAATGCCCGATGAAGACATCGATCGTGCCGCTCTCGAGCCGTGCCAGCAGCTCGTCGGCGATGCCCTCGCGCATAGCAACCTCGATGCCGGGCTGTTCGGCATGGAAGCGCCCGAGGAGCTTCGGGAGGACGTGCTCGGCGAAGGATTGATGGGCGCCGACCACCACGCGGCCGCGTAAACCGCCGGCGTAAGCGCTCATTTCCTCGGCGGCCGCCTCGAGATCGGCGATTACCCGCTCCGCCCGAGCGACGAAGGCGCGGCCGGCGTCGGTCAGGGCGACCCGCCGGTTCGTGCGCTCGAACAACCGCACCCCAAGCTCGCGCTCGAGTGCCGCGATCTGCTGCGAGAGGGCGGGCTGGGCGACGGCAAGTTCCTCGGCCGCGGCGGTAAAGCTCAGTCGGCGTGCGATGGTAACCGCCGACCGAAGCTGCCGGATCTCCATAGATGCATTTATCTTATCAAACTCAGTCTAATTATGTATTGGACTTATCATGGGCAAGCATGCGAGACTAGGATCATGACCGCCGGCGCGCCATCCCTCGCCTCGAACACCGTCATGCCCTCGACGGATCGGGCGGGGCTTCGATTGCTGACCGTAGCCCATGCTTTTACCGATCTCAATCAGGGCGTGCTGCCGGTTATGATTCCGTTCCTCGTGACCCAGCGTCACCTCACGCTCGCCGTGGCCGCGACCCTGGTGCTGGCCGCGAACCTGCTCGGTTCCGCCGTTCAGCTCGCCTTCGGCCACCTCTCGGACAAGTATCCGACCGCCTGGGTCATTCCGGCCGCGGTCGTCGTCGCCGCAACCGGCACGGCGTTGGTCGGCCTCGCGCCGACGCTACCCCTGATGCTCGCCGGGGCGATGCTGATGGGGTTTGGAGTTGCCGCGTTTCATCCCGCGGGGTCGCGGTTCTCAAATTACTTTGCCGGCCAGAAACGCTCGTCCGGGATGAGTGTCTTCACGGTGGGCGGCTTCGTTGGTTTTGCACTCGGCCCAGTGCTCGCCACACCGCTGCTGCTTGCATTCGGATTGCGCGGCGTCGCCTTTTTGGTAATCCCCGCTTGCATCGTTTCCGTGCTGCTCGTGCGCGAGCTGCCGCGTTTTAACGAAGTGCGCGCGAATGCGCATCGTGCCAACCGCGAACGGCCGGGAAGCAATGACTGGCGCGGGTTCTCGATCATGTCGCTCGTGGTTGCGCTGCGTTCGACGACCTTCCTCGCGGCGATTACCTTCACACCGATTTTCGTCTTGCGGGTCGTGCACGTTAATACGTTCTTCGGGTCATTCGCGCTCTTTGCGCTGCTCAGCGGCGGCGCGATCGGAACGATTACCGGAGGGTTGCTCGGCGAGCGCGTCGACCGCCGGCGCGTTGTCTCGCTCTCGATGCTATTGACGGGAATTTGCGGCGCGGCAATCGCGATTACCGGTGCCGAGTTTCATCTCGTGGCGCTCACCGTGGTGCTCGCGGCGCTTTTCGGCGTGTCGCTCGGACTCTCGGCCGGCGTGCTGGTCGTGCTCGGTCAGGAATATCTGCCCAAGTCGATCGGCATCGCATCCGGCATGACGCTCGGACTCGCGAACACCGTCGGCGGCATTGCCGCACCGATCTTCGGCCAGATCGGCGATCTCTACGGACTCGTCAGCGTCTTTCTAACGATTGCGATCTTCGCTGTCCTCGCATTCGGCGGCTCACTGTTCATGCCGAAGCCGGCGTCACTCACGCGCGCGTAGCAGCGAGGTCAGTGTTTGCGCTGTGATGCGCTGCTGATCTTTAACGCGGTGGTCGCCGCGGCGGTCCCGGCGGTCAAGCCCGTTCGATAGGCGGCGAGGAGCAAGCCGCGTTCGCCTCCCGTTGACGTCGCCTCACCCGCAAACCACAACTGGTTGCCGATCGGCTTTTGGATCAGCGCGCGCGACCCGTATTTTCCGGGAAGGGCCGCGCTGAATGCTCCTCCAAAATACGGATTGCTCATCCAGTTTGATCCAGTAATGCGTCCATCCCATGCAGCGGTCGCACCGGGAAACGCTGTCTCGAGTTGCGCCAGCAATATCGGGGCCGCGCCCTGATTCCCGGCTGCATCGAGCGTCTGCGCGAGCGTGCCGTTTGCGATGAATTCGCACGTGTTGGTGCTCCAGAAGTTCGGGAAGAACGTAGCGCTTTCGGTGTTGCTGAGCGGGAACACGACGGAGAACGGTTGCTGCGTTGGCGTTGTGCCGGGCGGGACGTCAAACTGGAAGCTCGATTTGAATCCCAGCAGCGCTTTATAGATCGGCACGAGCGGAAGCCCAGCAAAGGCATCGAGATACGAACTTGGGAGCGGCGGATTGAACGTGATGCTGCCCGAGGAATTGCTTTTCGCAAGCACGTCCGTCGGCGCGGTCACGATCACGGTCTTCGCTTGATAGGTCGTGCTTCCGGTCGTTACCGAGATGGTCGCGCCGCCCGTCGTGATCGAGCTAACCGGTGCACTCGTAACAATCGGAAGACCCTTCGCCAGACTCGCGATGAAGGTGCCCATACCGCTCTTTACGATAAAGTCGCTTCCGGGAACCGCAAACGGCAGCGGTTCGAAATTCGTGTACACGTAGAGATCCAAGAGCGACATGTTCGTGCCGCCGACGATCTCGCCGATTGCCTGCGACGCCGCTGGAACGTACCATGGAAGGCTCGTGATCGACGGCGTCAGGATCGAGCTTACCGGCACGTCGAGCTCCGGGTCGGCGGCGATCGCGGCGCCGCTAGTGAGAATCGCGACCTTCAGCGCGGCTCCCGCAACGACGAACGCAGCGACATCAATACTATCTGCAGGGGAAGACCCAATGGTAATTGACGTCAAGAGGGATGCGGGAGGTCCGTTTCCGGACGAATCGAGGAGCGTCAAGCCTTGCGCTTGCGCGATTTCGTACAGTTCGTCGCCGGTAAGGCACGCTTGAAAGAACTGCGCGCCTAAATCAAAGCCGATCTCAGAGAACGTCTTCGTATCGGTGTAGGCACGTCCGCCGATGCGGTTTTGGGCTTCGAGGACCAGAACGTTCGCACCGTAACCGAGGGCCGCACGTGCTGCCGAAATCCCGGCGCATCCTGCGCCGACAATGATGACATCGTACGTTACCGCAGGCGAGGGAGCCGGCGTTGGGGCGAACGAGCCGCCGCCGCAGGCGGGCAACGCTGTTGAAGCCGCCGCAGACGCGAGACTGATGAGTGCATGCCGACGGGAGACGCGCATGTGAAGCCCCTCCGCCTACATGCTACCATGCGCCAGGCCCCTTCGGCGCCGCCTACGTCGCGAATCAGCGCGTCGAGCGCGACCGACATATCGTAGCGATGCAGCCCCCATTCGGGAGTATCGATGAAAAGGTGGGGCCACGCGCCCGGGGATCCGTTGCGCGTGACGCTCAGCCAGCTCGAATCTCCGCGGTGCACGCATTGTGCGGTGAAGAGGCCGGGGTACGAAACCCATGGCGTCGCTACATTGCGCGGCGCGGGGTTCGCGGGCGCCCACCAATAGCCCGTATGGCCTATTGTGAACGACGCGGTAAGTGATGCGCTTCCGCCGCCGAGCGCGCCCGGATTGGTGCACGCGATGCTCACGCCGCTCCGCGCGGTTTCATCCGGCAGGCTGACCCCTTGGCCCGGGATCGCGAAGATACTGTTCGTCGGCGGTGGGTTCGCAAACGTCGAATACGCGATCACGCACCATGCTTCGTGCAGCGACGTACAAAGCGGCAGACTGGCAAAACTGCCCGGCACGCGTCGATCGGTCGAGACGACCACATTTGCTCCCAAGAGCACCGCCATGACGACCTGTTTGCGCAGCGCTGGGTCCCGCTCGACCTCGTTGTGCAGCAGACGAATCAGTAGCTGTCCACCCTGGGAGTGCCCGATGAAAACGATCGGCCGTCCGCGATTGTAGTGCGAAAGATACTCATGCCAGCCTTGCACCATGCTTTCGTAGGCGATCTTTTGATACTGCTTCTGGTAATAGTGGTTGTTCAACAACGCGGTGAGCGTGAGCTGGCGATACATCGGCGCCCACACGTTGCACACGCTCGAGAACGGCGATCCCTGCGCGATCGCAACGTCACGCTCTGCCGGCTGCACGCGGAGGTCGGCGTTGTCGGTTGTCTCGCGGCTGACGGTCGGATAAACGTAGAAACAGTCGAATGTCGCAGCAGTTGCCTGCGGCCGGTGTGTCACGCGCACTGCTTTTCCCGAAGCCACAACAGTCGTTGTGAACGGCGCCGCACAAGGATTGTTGGCCATGCCGGGGCGGCACAACCAAATCACGGCGGCAAAGCCGATGCTCATCGCTCTAGCGCTCCATCACGATGTCGGAGAATGGTTGAGCCAATAGCGCGGCGGCATCCGTCGGCACCAGCTTGCGCCGCCGGTCGTCGATGCGTGAGAAGCTAAAGCCGAGCGCGCGTAGTTCATCGAGTTGCTTTGACGGATCCATCCCGGCCTCGCGCATAAATGCCGGCGCGAATTCCATCATCACGGTGACGCGATAGTTTGGATCGGCGAAGATACGGCGGCCGCCGGTGATGATGTCGGGCTCCGCGCCCTCGGCGTCAATCTTTAGAAAATCGATCTTACGGTCATAGTTTGAAAGAAATGCATCGAGCGTGGTGGCCTGGACGGAAATCGTCTCGCGTTCGCGCTCGGTCAGCTCCGGAATTTGCTGCAGTCCCGCGACCAGCGTGCCGCCGCCACGGTGGCGCGTGGTCGCGCGAAATGTGAGCGTGCCGCTTTCCTTGCTCACCGCATGTTCGTCGATGGTTCCGATGCGCGAAAAGCCATTGAGTTAGAGATTGTCGCGCGCGATCTGTGCCAGCACCGGATCGCATTCAAACGCATACACCGACCCGCCCGAACCGACCCGATGACACATCAACAGTGTGAAGAGGCCGACGTTGGCGCCGATCTCGACCACGTGCATGCCGGGGGTCACCAGGCGCCGCAGCACGGCATCGGTATGTTCCTCATAGACGCCTTCGAGAATGAGGTGCGGCGCGATCGAGACGTCGCGTGAATCGACGAACATCTTGTAGTTGTTCTTGGTCCACAACAACACGCGGTTGTTGCCGACGTACGTCGCCGGGCGCTTCATATCGTACGCACCATACGGTACTGCCGTTCGACAACGCGCCACCCAGCGTCCCGCAACGCGCCGGACACTGGTGAGTCGGACGGCTCGTTATTGAGCGTGAGATCCTCCGGGACGCGGGCATCGATCT
>PMUE01000027.1 GCA_003167055.1 Vulcanimicrobiota bacterium
ATGCCCCGAAGTGAATCGCGCTGTCGTACCAACCGCGGCGACCATCGAGCGGCGTCGTAAACACTGCGTCCGCGCCGTAGTCGGTGCGCAGGTGCCGGTCGCCGACGTAGAGGTACGTAACGCCCTCTCCCACATCCGCGGTATTCGTTTTCGGCTTGTAGTCGGGCAAAAGCGGCACCGAGCATGTCCACAGGGCAGCCGCCAACATATGTGCGATCATCATCGTATCTAATAGAGGCAAACGGTCGTGCAAATTGTTGGCGGGGCTACTCGTCAGCAAAGCGGAATGGCTCTGGCCGTGAAGGGGATCTTTGCGCGGCAACCGCTCGCGTGGACATCACGCGAGGCCGATGGCCCCACGCTACGCCGCACGCTGGGCTGGCCGGCGCTCACCGCGATCGGTCTCGGCACCATGCTCGGCGGCATCTTCCCCACGCTCGGTGCGGGCGCGCACGCAGCCGGTCCCGGCGTCATCCTCGCCTACGTACTCTCCGGCTTCGTGAGTTTGTGTGTCGCCTTGTGCTATGCCGAGTTCGCGTCGATGGTGCCGGTCGCCGGAAGCGCGTACACCTATGCCTACGCAACGCTCGGCGAAGTGGTAGCGTGGGTGATCGGTTGGGACTTGATTCTCGAATACGGCTTGTCGGTAGCGCCGACCGCATCGTCGTGGTCGGCGTATGCGCAGCAAGTCTTAGGCGAGATCGGCATCAAGCTTCCGGTTTGGCTGCAGACCGGTGCGATTGCGTCAGGCCAGATCGACGTTATCGCGGCGCTCATCGTGCTCGCCATCACGCTGCTCGTAGCCGTCGGTATTCGCGAATCGGCAAACGTCAACGGCGTGCTGGTCGTCTTTCAGATCTTTACCATGATCGTCTTTATCGCGGCGACGATCCACGCGGTCCATGGCGCGTACTTGCATCCGTTTGCGCCGCAAGGCTTTCACGGCATAGTGGCAAGCACGGCGCTGGTGTTCTATGCCTACATCGGCTTCGACACGGTGACCGTGGCCTCAGAAGAGGCGCGCGATCCGGTACGTCACGTGCCCATCGGCATTCTCCTGGCGCTCGTCATCGGCGCGCTGCTCTACGTCGTGCTCGCCTTTTGCACGGTTGGCGTGATGCCGTACCAGAAGCTCAGCGAAGGTGCGGCGATGCTCGATGCCGCGCAAGCTGCGACGCGTAGTCCGCTCATCTTTTGGATCGTCGCGCTCGGCGGTGTCGCCGGAAACACGACCGTCATGGTGACCTCGCTGCTGGGACAGATTCGCATCTTCTACGTGATGGCTCGTGATCGGATGTTGCCACCGGGGGTCGCGAAAATTCATCCGCGCTTTCGTACCCCTGCGATGATGACGATGATTACCGGCGGAATCGTGGCCGTGCTCGCCGCGTTGCTCCCGCTCTCCGACCTCCTCGACTTCGTCAATATTGGGACGCTCTCGGCGTTCGCAATCGTGTGCGCCGGCGTGTTGGTGCTGCGCATCCTGCAACCGCACGCGCAACGTCCGTTTCGTGCGCCGCTGGTATGGCTGTTTACGATCGCGGGCGCGGCGTCGTGCCTGTTCCTCATCACCGGATTGTCGTTGCCGACGTGGATTCGCTTTGGCGTCTGGTTCGTGATCGGCCTTGCCATCTATGCGATCTACGGTTATCGCAAGAGCCGGTTGCGCACGCTGGCACCGCCGCCGTAACATGCACATCATCGGTACGGCAGGTCACGTAGACCACGGAAAATCGTCGCTCGTCCTCGCACTGACCGGAACCAATCCCGACCGCTGGCTCGAAGAGCAAACGCGCGGCATGACGCTCGATTTGGGTTTTGCGCATTTGCACTTCGACGACGGCATCGAAGCCGGTATCGTCGATGTGCCGGGTCACGAGCGCTTTCTGCACAACATGCTGGCCGGCGCCGCCGGCATGGAACTGCTGCTTCTGGTGATTGCGGCCGACGACGGCGTGATGCCGCAGACGCTCGAGCACCTCCAAATTTTGCAGTTTCTCAACGTCAAGCGCACGATCGTGGCGATCACCAAGAGCGATCTCCTCACGTCGGAGGAATTCGGGCACGCCTTGGATCGCATACGTAGCGAGTTGCGCGACACGATCGCGGGCCGAGGTCCGTTCTTGGCTGTCTCGAGCGTCACCGGCTTTGGTCTCGATGTTCTGCGAAGTGCCCTCCACGATACGCTCGCCGCTTTGCCGCCGCGCGATCCGGATGCGCCCGTCTATCTTCCAGTCGATCGTGTTTTTGCGTTGCCTGGACGTGGCACGATCGTGACCGGCACGCTGATGCAGGGGCGCATCGGCGTCGGCGACACCCTCGCCGTCGCGCCGCTCGGCGAAAGTGCGCGCGTCCGAAGCCTGCACGTTTTCGGCACGGCGCGCGATGCCGCCACCGGCGGCGCTCGCGTGGCGCTCAATCTGCCGGGCATCGATCGCGCATCGCTACAGCGCGGTGCGGTCATCGCCGATGCGTCGCTCACCGCGCGCGCCCAATTTGCGGTACGTTTCACCGCACTTCCAGAAGCACTTCCATTGCTGCGCCGGCGCACGCACGTACGCGCGCACATCGGTTCAGCCGAGATCCTGGGGACGCTCGTCTTCGACGCAGTGCCGGCCGATGCTCAGGAGACGCATGCGACGCTGTTCTTGCGCGAGCCGGTGCTGGCGTTCCCCGGGGTGCGATTTGTCGTGCGTCGCGTGTCGCCAAAAACGCTCTTAGGTGGCGGCGAGATCGAGGGCTTCGAGAGCGAACGCGAGCTTGCGTCGCCACGCGCCGACACGCATGGAGCGATCGCGGCCGTGCTCGGGCGAACGGGCCTCGAGCCACAGGAGACCGGTGAGATCGCCTATTCGGCCAACGTGCGCCCCGATGTTGCGCAAGCGGCGCTCGAAGCACTGGTCGAACGCGGCGACGCGGTCGCGCTCGCGCGTCCGGTCGCGTACGTCGATGCGAGCGCATTTACCGAATTTGGTGCGCGCGTTGCGAGCGAACTTGCCGCACTTCACGAAGCGCAGCCGTGGGCGATGGGGGCGACCTCGTTCATGCTCGCGCGTGCTCTCGGCATCGCGGAGCCGCTGCTGATACGTCTGTTGACGGCACT
>PMUE01000046.1 GCA_003167055.1 Vulcanimicrobiota bacterium
CCGTCGTTGACGCCGGGCGCGTTGCCGGCGGTAATCGTCCCGCCCGCATCGAGGGCTTTGAGCTTTGCCATCGCCTCGAGCGACGCGTCGGCGCGCACCGGCTCGTCGCGATCGACCAGCGTGAACGGTGCGTCACCGGTAATAAAGGGTGCCCACGACGCATAGTCGAGCGTGAAACGCTGCGACGGCGTGTGGTTCCACATCTCGCTGCGAGCACCGACCGTTGCCGGCACGCGCACCTCGCCGCGACGCGGGAGCGCGTTGACGACGATCTTGCCTTTGGCTTTGGTGGCGACGCGAATCGGTACGATCTCGTCGGCAAATGCGCCGGACTCGTGCGCGGCATGCGCGCGGCGATGGCTCTCGTAGGCAAAGCGATCTTGATCCTCGCGGATGAGTCCGAGCTCACCGGCAACGATGTTGCCCTGGGCTGCCATCGTCATCGGAAAGTACTGATCCCACAAGCCGTCGTAAATCATCTCGTCGATGAGCTTGCCGTCGCCGAAGCGATATCCGCTCCGCGCTTCTTTGAGCAGATAGGGCGCGTTAGACATTGATTCCATGCCGCCGGCGCCAATGACACGATTTGCACCGGCGTTGATCAAACGCATGCCGGTAGCAACTGCCAGCAAGCCCGACGCGCACACCTTGTTTAACGTCTCCGCGGTCACCGTCTTCGCAAGGCCGGATTTAAAGATTACTTGGCGCGCCGGATTTTGACCGACGCCGGCTTGGAGCACCTCGCCGAAGATGACGTGCTCGATCTCGCTCGGATCGAGTCCGGAGCGTTGTAACGCTGCGACTAAAGCCGCAGCGCCAAGCGTCGTTGCGTCGAGCGAGGCAAGTGCACCACCGAGTTTACCGAACGGCGTGCGCGCGAAGGAGAGAACGACGGTTTGCGATTCCATACGGCCCATAACCGTTCCATGGTTCGGGAAAGGTGCAGGCTTTCTTTCCTTTTCCGGGTCTACGGCAGGTCCGAGCGGCAGATGATGATGCCTCCCGGATCGCAGTGCTCGCTCTCGAGCTGGATCGTCACGTGCCCGATGTGATATCGCTCGCTCAGCACCGTGCGCAGCCGTTGGAGAATCTGCGTGCCCTGCTCGAGCTGACCTGGATCGAGCAGCAAATGCGCGGACAACGCGCGCGAGCCGCTGCCGATCGTCCATACGTGTAAGTCGTGCACCCCGACGATGCCGACGATCGCGCGGATGCGCGACTCGACCTCCGCCGAATCGATGCCGGGCGGAGCCGCTTCGAGCAAGACGTCTGAAGCGTCGCGCAATACACCGGCGACGCCGACCACGATGATTGCCGCGACGAATAGCGAGAGCACCGGGTCGATCCACGCGGCACCGGTGAAGACGATGATCGTGCCGCCGACGATCACCGCGAGAGCACCGACCGCATCGCCTGCGACATGGACGAGCGCGGCACGGATATTGTGGTTGTCGTGGCGATGATCGAGCAGCACCAGACCGATCGTCACGTTGGCAATCAAGCCGATCGCGGCGATCAGCGTCATCATCGCGCCGCGGGGTTCGACCGGCGCATGCAGACGCAACACGGCTTGATAGGCCAGTATCGCGGTCACACCGAGAAGTATCGCACCGTTGACCAACGCGCCCAACACTTCGACGCGACCGTAGCCGAAAGTCTTGCGCCGATTTGCGCGTCGCGTCGCGCCGATTGCTGCCACAAGCGCAATGGCCAGCGCTAAGACGTCGATACAGACGTGCACCGCATCGGTGGTAAGCGCAAGACTGCGCGCGGCGGCGCCGCCCCAAAATTCCAACGCCGCAACCGCGGCGGAGAAGATTAGTGCGAGGGTGAGGCGGCGACGCGATGACACGGCACGCCTGCTACTCTCGCAGCGTCTTGAGCACGAGCAGACCGAGCATCGCGCCGAAGGTCGCGAACGTGCGACTCTCCGCCTCGCGAATCACGCTGGGATTCCAAGTACCCTCGCCGCCGTCGGCCGGTTCGGTGCGCGGAATGACGGGGGGTACGCGCTCGCAATATCGGTCGAATGCCGCACCAAATTGCGAACGCAGAAACTTTTCCTCGTGCGGTACGATCGTCGCGTAGACTGCGGCCATCGCGGCAAGCGATCCGCCGATCAGCGCGAGCTTGGTACTCCCCCGATTTCGTCCCGTAAATGCGACGGCAAAGCCCAGCGCGGTGATGAAGTTGCCGACGTAGAGCGGGTTGCGCACGTACGCGTAGGGACCAGCGGTAACCAGCTGCGGCGCCTCGACCGCATCACCGCGTGTCGTGACGCCCGAATATCCGACTGCCCAACACCGGATCAACTCGCCGGCGAATGCGAGCGGCAGTCCTAGCGCCACGCTGGTTGCGCTGGGCCGTCCACATGCGGCAAGCAGCGCCGCCGGTATCGTCAGCAGCAGGCCGCGATTTTTGAAGACGAGCGCTTGCAGCTCATCGTTGTCCGAATCGTCCATTACGACTGGCTCTTGGCGGCGACGCGATAGATATCCCGTATCGAGTTGGTAAAGGGAATATGCGGTTCCCAGCCGGTTGCTTCGCGCAGCTTTGTCGCGTCGCCGACGAAAAGCGGGACGTCTGAGGGACGCAACCGCTCCGGGTCGTCGCGCACTTCGACCGCGATGTGCGCAGCGATGATCAATTCGCGCAGCACCTCGCGTATCGCGCGCGCGGTACCGCTGCAGACGTTATAGACCTCGCCCGCTTTACCGTCGCGGGCGAGCGCAACGTACGCGCGAACGACATCGCGGACATCGAGAAAGTCGCGCTTCGCGTCGAGGTTGCCGACGAAGAGCTGGGGCGAACCGCCGGCGGCGATCTTCGCTAACTGGGCGGCGAAACTCGCGACGACGAAGCGCTCGTTCTGCCCTGGTCCGATGTGGTTGAACGCACGCGCGATCACCACGTCGAGGCCGAACGTATGCATCTCGCCGAGCAACAGCATCTCGGCCGCGGCCTTGCTTGCCGCGTACGGATTGGCCGGATTGAGCGCGCACGTTTCGCGCAGCGGAAAATTCGCGGGCGGCTGCAGGCCGTAGACTTCGGCCGAACTGGTAAAAAGCAAGCGCACCGGTGCGCCGGCATCGCGAGCGTACTCTCGCACCGCCTGTGCCACGTTCGCCGTGCCGCGCACGTTGGTGACGTAGGCGTCCATCGGCGAGGCGATTGCGTCGGGGACAAACGTCGCGGCCGCGAGGTGAAACACGACGTCGGGTTTGCCTAGGTCGAGCGCGGCACGCAGCGACGAGAGGTCGAGAAGATCGATCGGCAGCGCATCGGCGTCGTTTGGTCCGCCGCACGCCAGCGTTTGGTAGCCGGCCTCGTTGAGCGCTTCGAGCAAATAGCGGCCGACGAAGCCCGTCCCGCCGGTGACAACCGCGCGCATCGCGTTAGCGCGGAGCGAGCGTCGAAAGCCGGTCGACGTCGGCGCGCACCATCATCTCGACCAGTTCTTCGAAAGTAACCTTCGGCTCCCAACCCAACACGCGTTTAGCTTTCGAGGCATCGCCGACCAAAAGATCGACCTCGGCCGGACGCACGAAGCGAGGATCGATGGCGACATACGGCTCGTACGATCCCAAGCCGGCCGCTTCAAAGGCGATGCGCACGAAGTCGCGCACGCTGTGCGTGCGTCCGGTCGCGATCACGAAATCATCGGGCTGCGGCTGTTGCAGCATCAGCCACATCGCTTCGACATACTCCCTGGCGTAGCCCCAATCGCGTTTGGCGTCGAGGTTTCCCAGATACAATTTTGTCTGCAAACCCGCCTCGATGTGGGCGACCGCCCGCGTGATTTTCCGGGTGACGAAGGTTTCGCCGCG
>PMUE01000362.1 GCA_003167055.1 Vulcanimicrobiota bacterium
CACCGATCACGATGCCGAGCATGGTCAACAGCGAACGCACCTTGTTCCGAATGAGCGCTTCCAGCGCAAGGCGCACGGTCGCCATGAAGCTCATGCGACGACCTTTTCGGCCTCGTGTCGGTGCAGGTTCGGACCGTCGGAAACGATTTTTCCGTCGCGAAAGGTCACGAGGCGCTTGGCAAAGAGCGCGATGTCCGGCTCGTGCGTGACGAGCATGATGGTAATGCCTTGTTCGTCGTTGAGCCGAGTCAAAATCGACATGACGTCGTCCGACGTCTTGGTATCGAGCGCACCGGTCGGCTCGTCGGCCAGAATCAATCCCGGATTGTTTACCAGCGATCGCGCAATCGCGACGCGTTGCTGCTGGCCGCCGGACATTTGGTTGGGCGCGTGTTGCGCGAGCTCGGCAACACCGACGATCGCGAGCTTTTCAAGCGCAATGCGCCGGCGTTCGACTTGCGGAACGCCCGCGTACACCATCGGAAGCTCGACATTCTCTAGCGCACTCGTGCGCGCGAGCAGATTGTAGGATTGAAAAACGAAGCCCAGGCGGCGGCTACGGATGTCGGCACGGTCGTCCGCACTCAAATTCGCGACGTCGTGGCCCTCAAACGTGTAGCTGCCCGACGTGGGAGTGTCGAGCAACCCGGTGATTTGCATGAAGGTCGACTTCCCGGAGCCTGACGGTCCCATGATCGCGATGAACTCACCGGGCTCGATCGTCAGATCCACGCCGTCGAGCGCGATTACTTGGGTTTCACCGATCGTGTACACCTTGCGAAGCTTTTCGATTCGCACGACCTGCGTCATTAATGGATACCACGCGTTGCGTTGCTACTCGAACCGCCAAGCGTTGGTGCTGCGTGCGAAGTCTTCGTTACCGTTGCGCCGGCCGTGTTCTGACCCACGACGACCGCATCGCCGACGTCGAGCGTACTGCCCTCACTGGCGCTTACCGCGGCCTGCGTGCTGTTTGCGAGCAAGACCGTCACGTGCTCGGCCTGCAATTTTCCGGCGCGTTCGACGAACACGACGCCCGTCGTCGCGGTGCTTCCGCTCGACGCACTGCCGAGCGTCTGTCCCCACATCGCCGAGCCGCTTGTCGCGGAACTTCCCGCGCTACGCGTGAGGCCGAACTGCAAGGCCGCCAGCGGCACGATCAAGGCGTCGTTGGCACTCGCCGTGTCGATCGTGGCATTCGCCGTCATGCCGGGAAGCAAGGTTCCCTTGGGATTGGCGACGTCAACGACGACGTCATACGTGACCACGTTGTTGAGCGTCTGTGGATTGATCCGGACTTGGGTCACGCGACCGGTGAATGTCGCTTGCGGATACGCGAGCACGGTGAACGTCACGGTGTTGCCCGGGTTGATACCGCCGATATCGGGCTCGCCGACATTAATGTCGACTTCCATCTTGTCCAGGTTTTGCGCGATCGAGAATAGCGTCGGCGCCGCGAGCGAAGCTGCCACCGTCTGACCGACCGAGACGTCGCGCGCAATCACGGTTCCGTCTACCGGAGAGGTNNTTCAAATTGATGGTGTCTTGTTGCACGGTCGCTTCCGCAGCTTGCGCCGCTGCCGCTGCGGCATTTGTACCGGCGCCTTGTGCTTGTGTTTGCGCCTGCGATTGCGTGTAGGCGGCTTGCGCCTGGGCGAGCGCGGCGACATCCTGCGAAACAGTCGATTGGTCGCTCTGCACTGTCTCTTGCGGAACGTAGCCTTGGCTCAAGAGCGATTGATCGCGCGCGAGTTGCTCTTGCGCAGCCGTGAGCGCGGCCTGAGCTTTTGGAATCGCGGTCTGCGCGGCTGTTGCGCCGGCAGCTTGCGCGGTCGTATTTGCGCTTGCCTCGGCGGTGCTTGCTTGCGCCTGCGCGAGATTTGCGTTAGCTTGGTCGAGCTGCGCTTGAATGATGTCCGGATCGATCCGCGCGAGCACTTCGCCGGTCTTGACTTTCGAGTTGAAATCGACGTAGAGCGCCGAGATGATCCCGGAGACTTGCGTACCAACCGTGATGGTGTTTTGCGGATTGACCGTTCCCGACGCCGTTACGCTCAGCACCAGCGTTTGTCGCACGACCGGCTTTGTAACATAGCTCACGGCGGTGTGGCTTCGTATTGTGAGCATGGTCACGACCGCGGCAAGAACCAGCACGCCGGCGGCAAGCGCCGCAAACATCCAACGCGGAACATGCGCGAAACGCTTGAATCCCCCGAACCATCCCGGGATCGCAACTGTTGGCGCAGACATCTTTTCTCGTTTGCCTCTTTTAGTCTATGCTTGTACCGTGAACGTGTTAATGGTCATGCCGCCGGCCTGGGTAGCGTTTGCGCTCGCGTGGGTCGGCATCACCGGCTACAGCGCCAGAGTTTCCGTCTCCGAGCAGCTCGGAGCGCAGTCGCAGCAAGAGGTTATTGACTACACCTTTCGCAAGCCGTCAAGCGCGACGATGCACGTGATTAGCGGACCCAACGCCGGCGTAACGGTCGTGTGGAGCGGTGGAACGACGGTCGTCGCGCACCGCGGCTCCGGGCTTTCCGCCGTCTTCAAGAAGACGTTTCCACTCCACGATCCGCAAGTGACCACGATTCGCGGCTCGTCACTCGACCAGTTGAGCTTCGGCGCCATTCTCACCCACGGTGCGGACACCGCGGGCGTCGTTTCCGAAGGCAACGGGCCAATCATCGACGGCGTCCCCACCGACGAAGTGTCGCTGGTTCCCACCAACTCCGTGATCGATACCGGCCTGACGCTGGAAGTGGTTGACCCGCNNAGGGTCAACCACTTCCCCTTGCGTCTAAGCGGCTACGAGGGTGCCGCATTGGTACGTACGATCGATTTTTCGAACGTTATTCTCCAACCATAACTACGGTTGGCCGACGCGCTGATTGGCGTTGTTGAGAAGATAGACTTTGTCGGCGTGACGCATGCCCAAGAATTTTTGATCGTACACGACACCGACGTAGCGTCCCGCGCGTATGTCTTTCATTTGATACGTCGTCTTCCCGTCGGCAGAGAAGAGTTGATCGAAGTGCGGAACGATTTCGAAGGCGAGCGTTTGCTTCGATCGCGGATCCTCGACCTTGATGCTGTTGTCCGAGACGTGGATGACGATACCGTAGAACGTCGACGCGGCCATTGCCGGCGCCGGTGTGCCTAGCAGCAATACGGTCGCCGTGATCGGCGAGAGGAAAAGTGCGAGGGGTCTATTCATGGTGATTCTTTCTTTAGTTGCCGCCGGGGTTCGTGATGGTAAGGAGGGTCCCGGAGGAGATTGAAACCGAAGCACTGGTACCGGCAGCGTTGGCTGCGAGCGCGCGGCCTTTGAAGGTTACGAGGACGGGGTCGATGACGATACCGCCATCGGTGGCGAGTAGGTTTCCGTAGAACGAGGCGCCGGCAGGGGTGCCTCCGATTGTTGCCCCACTGAGGTCCGCCCAGTAGATGTTGCAACCGTTGGCGCCGTTTGCCAAAATCACGTTGCCGCCGGGTGCGGCCATCGTGAGTGCGGAGCCGATCTGGAAGACGAAGACGGCCTGCGGATTTCCGCCGCCGTCAAGCGTGAGCGCTCCGGCCGTAATGGAAAGTGTCGAAGCCGACTTGTAGACGCCGGCACCGAGCGTGCCTAACGGGCAGACCGACGTTCCGGTCGGACCGCAATTCGCATGGCCGGAATAACCCGCCGGAACTTGCGAGAGGTCGAAGCCACCGGTGAAGGTGGGGGCCGTCGGCGCCTCGGCGTTCGCGGCATTAAACGCAGCCGTCACGGCGCCTTCCGCAGCCGTGGTGAAGGCGGCGT
>PMUE01000180.1 GCA_003167055.1 Vulcanimicrobiota bacterium
CGAACGCCTCGTTGAGCTCCCATAGACCGATGTCGTCGATTTTCAGACCGTGCTGTTTGAGAAGCTTCGGCACCGCGAAAACCGGCCCGATGCCCATCTCGCCCGGCTCGCATCCCGCGACCACAAAGCCGCGGTAGAAACCGAGCGGCTTGAGCCCGCGCTTGGATGCCAGCGCCGCGTCCATTACGACAACCGCTGCCGCGCCGTCGGAAAGCTGCGACGAGTTCCCGGCGGTAATCGACGTATCTTTGATACCCGGCACGGCGCCTTTGAGCTGCGAGAGTCCCTCGAGCGTTGTATCCGGACGATTGCCTTCGTCATGCGTGAGCACGACCTGCTCTTCGGTCACCACACCGCTGTCTTTGTCTTGGTTGTACTTCCAGCTCGGCAGCGACACGATCTCTTTGTCGAACCGGCCGGCCTTTTGTCCTTCAGCCGTTCGCTGCTGACTTTGCAGCGCGTACGCGTCTTGCGATTCGCGCGAGACATTGTACTTCTTCGCAACATTGTCGGCTGTGTAGAGCATCGGCATATAGACATCGGGCGTGTGACGCAGGAGCCAATCTTCCGCGTAGAACTCGGTGTTGAGGTAGTTCTGCACCATCGAGATCGACTCGACGCCGCCGCCGACGACGACGTCGGCGTTGTCAACGATGACGCGCTTCGACGCAGCCGCGATCGCATCCAGGCCCGAGGCGCAGAAGCGGCTCACCGTTCCACCGGAGACGGTGACCGGACAGCCCGCGCGCAGCGCGGCCGTGCGGCCGATGTTGTTGCCGGTCGCACCCTCGGGCAAGCCCGAACCGATCACGACGTCCTCGACTTCGACCGGATCGATACCGGCGCGTTTCATCGCTTCGGCGACGACGTAGCCGGCCATCGTGGCACCCGGTGTTTGATTGAACGCACCGCGGAACGCTCGGCCGATCGGCGTGCGCGCCGCTGAGACGATAGCCGCCTCACGCATGAGTGAGTTCTCCTTGGCCCTTCGGGCTCTTCGCTGTAACAAGGTCGGCGAACTTGCCGTTTGATTCAGCCAGTTTCTTGAGTAACGGCGCCGGTTGCCACCCGAACGCCACGACTTTGTCGTAGACGTTCTTGAGGCCGACTTCATCGGCGTACCACATCGGGCCGCCGCGATGCGGTGGGAAACCGTACCCGTAGATGTAGACGATGTCGATATCGCCCGGGCGAATTGCGACGCCTTCTTCGAGCAAGTACGCACCGCGATTGATCAGCGCGTAGAGCAGGCGCTCGAGAATCTCGCTATCGCTCACCTCGCGCGGTTTGATCCCGGCCTTTTTGCCTTCTTCGGCAAAGAGCGCTTCGACCACCGGATCGGGGATTGGCTCGCGGCCCTTGCCGACGTTCTTGTCGTACGTGAAGTAGCCGGCGCCGGTCTTTTGCCCGAGACGATTCATCTCGACCAGCCGGTTGAGCACGTTGCTGCGGCTCTTCGCCATGTCGGGACGCTCCTTGAGGATGCGCCAGCCGACGTCAACGCCGGAGAGATCGCTCATCGCGAACGGCCCCATCGGGAAACCGAACTTCTTGGCGACGGCGTCGATGCGCGCGGGCGAGACGCCCTCTTCGGCGAGTGCACCGGCCGCCGCGCTGTAATCGAATATCATGCGATTTCCGATGAAGCCGAACGCGTTGCGCGCCAGCACCGCGGTCTTGCGCAGGGTCTTGGCGAGCTTGAACGCGGTGGCGATCGTTTCGGGCGACGTGTCTTTGCCGCGCACGATCTCGAGCAGCGGCATGATGTTGGCCGGCACAAAGAAGTGCAGACCGATCACTTTGTCGGGACGCTTGGTGGCCGACGCCATTTCGTCGATGTCGAGGGTCGACGTGTTCGAGGCCAGGATGCCTTCGGGCTTCACGATCGTGTCGAGCTTCGTGAAGACTTCTTTCTTGACGTCCATGTTTTCGAATACCGCTTCGACCACGACGTCGGCATCGGCAAGCTCGTTGTAGTCGTCGGTGAATTGCACCGCCTGTCCGAGCTTCCACGCTTCTTCTTGCGTCATGCGGCCCTTCTGGACCTGATACATGAACATGCCCATGACGGTCTGCTTGGCTCTATCGACCGCAGCCTCGTTGGAATCGATCACGTGGACGGGAATACCGGCTTGCGCGAAGGTGATCGCGATGCCGGTGCCCATCGTGCCCGCACCGATGACGCCGGCCTTCTTGACATCAAGCGGCTTGGCCGCCGGCAGATCTGGAATCTTTGATAGCTCGCGCTCGGCGAAGAACACGTGGCGCAGCGCGGCTGACGGCGCGGAAAGCGCAAGCTCCATGAACAGCCGTCCCTCGCGCGCGAGACCGAACTCGAAGGGCAACTCCATCGACGCTTCGACCGCGTCGATCAGTTTGTGTGCCGCGAAGCCACCGTTGTCTTCGGGCGGCACCAGCTTGTGCGCTTGCGAGACGACAAACGGCAGTGCTTTATCGACGAGGCCTTTGCCGAGCCACGGCTTCTTATGCGAAACGCGGCGCTTGCCGCCCTTATTCGCAAGCTCAATCGCCGCCTCGAGAAGATTGGAAGTCACAACTTCGTCGACGATGCCTTTTTCTTTGGCCTCGTCCATCTTGACGTTGCGGCCCTTGAGCATGATGTCGAGCGCGTCTTGCGCCCCGATCAAGCGCGGCAGCCGCTGCGTGCCGCCGGCACCCGGCAACAACCCGATCTTGATCTCGGGCAAGCCGATCTTCGCGTCGACCAGCGCGACGCGATAGTCAGACGCGAGCGCAAGCTCGAAGCCACCGCCAAACGCCATCTTTTCGATCGCCGCGACGAAGGTTTTCTCGCTCTTCTCGACCGCCGCAATCACGTCGCGGATGGTCTTGGTTTGCGCCGTGGGCTTGGTGCCGAAGTCGTTGATGTCGGCGCCGGCGGAGAACTGGCCGCCCGCCCCGATAAAGATCACGGCTTTGATCTTCGGATCGGCCGAGGCCGCTTCGACGACCGGAACGAGTTCGCCCGACAGCGCGTAGGAGAGTGAGTTGACCGGCGGGTTATCCAGCGTAATGATCCGGATGTCGCCCCGGTCTTCGGTTTTGATGTAGCTCATCGTTATGCCGTTACCACCGTCTTGCGATCGAGTTCGAATGCATCTTCCGGCAGGGTCATCACGTCGCCCGAACCGTCGATGATCTGGCGCTTGTACCACGCGCCCTGCGTGAGCACGTGGGAGGCGTAGAACTTCGCCGTCGTGATCTTGGCTGGGTAGAACGGATCCTTATCGCCGGCTGCGATTTTCTCGGCGGCGATCTTGGCGGCACGCGCCATCTGCCAGCCGCCCGCGACAACGCCCCACAACTTCAGGTAGGGAACCGAACACGCGAAGGCCTTGTGCAGATCGCCCATCGCGTTCATACCGATCCACTGCGAGACTTCCGCCAGGCTCGCGATGCTCTTGAGCAACGCTTCGCCGATCGCCTTGACGTCGGCATTCTCGTGCGCGGCCGCTTCCTTAGCGAACTTCTCCATTTGCTTGATCACGGTCGTCGCCGTCGCGCCCATGTCGCGAATCAGCTTGCGGCCAACCAGGTCGAGGGCCTGAATGCCGGTCGTGCCTTCGTAGATCGTGGTGATGCGCACGTCGCGGTACTGCTGTGCGATGCCGGTCTCTTCAACGTAGCCCATGCCGCCGAAAATCTGCAGCGCGACCGAGCAGAGGTCGACACCGGTCTCGGTGCACCAACCCTTGACGATCGGAATCATCAGCTCGATGAAGGCCTTGTGCTCCTTGCGCACTTTCTCGTCGGGATGCTTGTTGGCGAAATCCAGCGACGCCGAGGTGACATACGAGAGCGCGCGCATCGCTTCGAGGTTGGCCTTTTGCCACATCAGCATGCGGCGCACGTCGGGATGCTCGATGATGCGAACCGGCGTCTTGCTGCGCGTGGCTGCATCGGCCATTTGCACGCGCTCCTTGGCGTATTCCAATGAATGTTGATACGCGCGGTCGGCGACGGCGTAGCCTTGCACGCCGACCGAGAAGCGCGCGGCGTTCATCATGATGAACATGT
>PMUE01000129.1 GCA_003167055.1 Vulcanimicrobiota bacterium
GACATCGAGGGCTCGACGGCGCTGCTGAACCGGCTGGGCGAGCGGTACGGCGAGGCGCTCTCCGCCCAGCGCTCGCTCATGCGCGCGGCGATCATGACGTGGCACGGCCACGAGATGGGCACCGAGGGCGACAGCTTCTACGTGGTGTTTGAGTCCGCGGCCGACGCGGTGTGCTGCTGCCTGGCGGCGCAGCAGGCGCTGGCCGGGCATGACTGGCCGGGCGGGGCCGCGGTGCGCGTCCGGATGGGCCTGCATTCGGGGGAGCCGACGCGGCACGAGGACGGCTACATCGGCATGGACGTGCACCGCGCGGCGCGGATCGCCGCGGCCGCGCACGGCGGCCAGGTTGTTCTGTCGGAGGCCACCCGGCTGCTGGCGGCCTCGCGGCTGCCTGCCGCGGCGTCCGTCCGGGACCTCGGGCTGCACCGGCTGAAGGACATCGGCGCGCCGGAGCGCATCTACCAGCTGGCCGGGCCGGGCCTGCAGGAGCGGTTCCCACCGCTGAAGAGCCTGGGCGCGCAGACGAGCCTGCCGGTGCCGATGACACCGCTGGTCGGCCGGGAGGACGAGCTGGCGCGGGTACGCGCCGCCATCGCCCGGCCCGAGGCGCGGCTGGTGACGCTCACCGGCACGGGTGGCGTGGGCAAGACGCGGCTGGGCCTGGCCGCTGCCGCGGCGCTGGGGGAGGCCTTCCCGCAGGGGGTGTTCTTCGTCGCGCTGTCGGCCGTCCGCGACGCCGAGGTGATGTGGAAAGCCCTGGCCGACAGCCTCGATGTCAGCGTGGAAGGTCAGGCCGCCGCCGCGGTGACCGGGTACTTGGTGCAGCGCCGGGCGCTGCTGGTGCTGGACAACCTTGAACAGCTCGACGGCGCCGCCGACGTGGTGGCCGTGCTGCTGGCGGCCGCCCCCAGCCTGGTGGTGCTGGCGACTTCGCGGCGGCCGTTGCACGTCCACGGCGAGCATGAGCTCGCGGTTCCGCCGCTGGCCGAAGTGCTGCTCTCGCGCATGTCGACGACATTTACGCTCGGAACCCACTACACCGGCGCGTGGCTCGGATATGTGCTGGTCGCGTTCGCGTTTGCGGTGCGCAAGCTGCCGGCAGGGCGTTCGACGATGCGTTGGCTGTGGGCGTGCGTAGCGCTGTGCGTACTCGAACTGGCGATCGCTAACCCATTGCACCCTGGGCTCAACCTCCACACTCGCGCGCCGCGCGATGTCGCGTTGGATGCCATGCTGGCGTCACTTCCGCGGAATGCCTCGATCGCGACACAAGAAGAAGCGTACACGCACCTTGCGCTCGAGGATCCGAACGCGACGCTGCTCCCGGAACAATCGGGCACGACGATCGATGCCTGCTACGTGTTGATCGATCGCGACTATCCCGATTCACCGCGCCTGCAAGAATATGGCGCCGCCTTCCAACATCTCGTTGACGCGCGCGCCTACGTTCTTGTGCGCAAAACCGGCGGCATCGAGCTGTATAGTCGCAGCGGAACGTGTGCTTAGCCCGCGAGCAGTTCGTGAAGGCTCGTCGCGACTTCATTCGACCACGCGCCTTCGGCGCTGACCGAGCGATATGGGGCGGCCCACGGCGCCCACCGCGCGATTTGTAAATCGAGATCGCGAATCGGCGCGTACACCGCGACCGTCGGGGTTCCCACCATGCCCGCGACGTGAATTGCCCCGCTATCGGGCGCGACGAGCGCCGCAGCGCCGGCGATGGCTTCCTTCCATGGCACGAGTGACGAGTAGCGTTCAACGTGCACACGCGCAGCATCGGCGATACGTTGCGCGTACTCGCCTTCGTTCGCGGAAGCGAAGGCGTGTATCGTGCCGAACTGCGCGGCAGCGTCCAGCGCGCGCACGACTTGGGTGAAGTCCATGCCGAGCCGTTCCCACTTGTCGCTGACCTGGAAGGCGATGCGTTGACCGCGCGGGACGTCGGTATCGAGAATGAGCGGGCGCAGTACGAGTGGATCGCGTGAGATCGGCTCGGCGTCGACGAGCGACGCTCCCAGCTCCCACAGGACCTCGCATTCATGGGGGGCATTCGGATCGAGACCGGCGCTGCGTACGACCGCGCGCGTGAGCGTTGAGCGCGCCCAGAGCGTTTTGAACGGTTTGCCCCAGCCGTTTACGAAGCCGACGCGTTGCGGCGCGCCGACCGCCTGCGCCAAGCGATACCCGCCGGGATCCTCGGTTGCGACCAAGACGTCGCTGTACGCGTTCTTTCGCAGGCGAGCGCCAAACGTGGCGATAGCGTGCCGGTTCGTCGTCGTCGACGACCGCAGGGCAAATGGTGCAAGATAGACGGCGCGCGTTGCGCGCAAAGAGAAGACTTCGATGTTGACCGCACGCAGCACGACATCGACCCGTATCGCGCGTTTTTGCAGCTCGGCGAGTAATGGCGTGAGCGCGAGTGCGTCGCCGATGGCGTCGAGGCGGATCACGAGCACGGATGGGGAAGTCTGCGTCATGAAGGCTGCCATGTTTACCGCTTGGACGGTCCCAGCGCCTGCCGCGGGCGAGCTCTAGTGATCGCGCCCGAGGCCGTCGTCACCTTCGATGAACTCGAAGGTCATCGGATCGTTAAACGGTACGGCTACGTCTCGGGCGTTGCCACGCGCCCGCGCAATCGGTTGCGAGCGACATTCCGCAGCCTCGGTATGTTGATCGGCGTGGCGCCGGGCGAGTTTGTGAGTGACGCAGAACAACTGCGTGGCGAAGCGCTCGAGGGGATCTACCAGCGCGCGAATCATCTCGGGGCAAATGCGGTTATCGGTTTGAGCTTTCACGTCAGCGAAAGTCCCGACGGCTCGTGCAAGATCGTGGCCTTCGGTGAGGCGGTGCTTGCGGTCCCCAATGGTCCGGGCGATGCTTGAAGAGCGCGCGCTGCGCGAGCGCCTCTTATCTCAGGCTGCCGGACTTGCCGCCGGCTGTCGCAAGTGTGAAATCGGCGCGCAGCGTCGCAACAATGTCTACGGTGAAGGCGATCCGTGCGCGAGTTTGATGGTGATCGGCGAGGGCCCCGGCGAAACCGAAGACCTGCTCGGGCGCCCGTTCGTCGGGCGCGCCGGTCAACTACTCGACAAGATGCTCGCCGCCATCGGGTTTGCGCGTGAAGACGTCTACATCTGCAATACGGTGAAATGCCGCCCGACAGTCCCCGGTCCGCGTGGACCGAAGAATCGCGCGCCGGACCCGCTCGAGATGGCGAATTGCCGGCCGTTCCTCGACGAGCAGATCGACATCATCCGCCCGCGCATCATCTTGGCGCTCGGTGCGCCGGCCGCAAAGTCGTTTCTCGGACGCGATTTTCAAATTACCAAGATGCGCGGGCGCTGGTACGAAGGACCGGCCGGCATCCCGTTGATGGTGACGTTCCATCCCGCGTACGTCTTGCGTCAGACGGGCGGTGAGCTCACGGCCGTCAAACGGATGGTCTGGGCCGATCTCAAGGCCGTGCGCACGAAGATCGACGAGGTCCTCGAGCCGCCCGCCAAAACGCCGGAGCAAGCGAGCCTCTTCTGATATAATGGGGCGCTATGGACGCCCAAACCATTTGGTTCGACGATGTTGCGCGTGGCATCGGCTTTGCTGACGCGGACGATTTTACGCGCGCGCTCGACCTCAAGAACTATCGCCTCATACAGATTTATCGCGCCGCGAACAAGGAATTGCTTGGCGCCATCGGCGAGGTGACGACGCTGCCGAAAGAGTTGCGCGAGACACTCGAGCAACGCGGATTCTCGTTTTCGTCGGTCGAGCCGGTCGTGGTGCAGCGTTCGAACGACGCGCAAACGACGAAGGGCCTGTTTCGACTGCACGACGGGAACGAAGTCGAAGCGGTCCTGATGGAGCACTACGGCGATCGGACGACCGTGTGCATCTCCTCGCAGGCCGGCTGTGCCTTCGCCTGTGCATTCTGCTCGACCGGGCAGGCCGGATTCACGCGCAATTTGACCTCGCGCGAGATCTTCGATCAGGCGCGCTACTTCGCGCGCGAACTCGCGACACGCAACAAGCGCATTACCAACGTCGTCTTCATGGGCATGGGCGAACCGTTTCACAACTATGTTGCCGTGATGGGCGCAGTCGCGTTGCTCCACGATCCGCACGGCCTGGGCCTCGGGCATCGCCACATTACGATTTCGACCGTTGGCTTGGTCGACAAGATCGATCGCTTCACCGATGAAGGGCTGCAGGTAAATCTCGCGATCTCGCTGCATGCGCCGAACGATCGGGTTCGCAGCGGATTTATGCCGGTCAACCGAAAATTTTCACTCGAGGAACTGATGGCGGCGTGCGAGCGTTACGTCGCGAAGACGAATCGTAAAGTGTTCTTCGAGTACGTGATGCTTGAAGGTGTCAACGATTCGCCGGAGTGCGCGCGCGAACTCGCCGAACTGATGCGCGGTAAGCTCTATCACGTCAACTTGATTCCCTACAACACGACGCCTGACGGCCCGTTCGCGGGAACGCCGGACCCGCGCATTTGGGAATTTGCCGCCGTGCTCGACAAGGCCGGCGTGCCGACGACGGTGCGCAAGAACATGGGCCGCGACATCGCCGCTGCCTGCGGCCAACTGCGCGCGGAAACACAACCGAAAGCGCACAAACTACCCTTGTCATCCTGAGCGTAGGCGCGTGAGCGCCGAAGTCGAAGGACGGATCTAACGTGGAGACCCTGTCCGACGCCAGCGGAAACACGGCGACATTCGATCGAGCCGCAACCGTCCGGGCCTACGCCGTACTGGCGCGGGGCAGGACAGATGAGTGCGATTGCTTCTATTGCGCCAAATACAGGCAGTTGCGGGGCCGCAACATCTTCCCCGCTCAGATGCTCGACGTTTGCGACCGTCTTGGGATAGACGTCTTGAAGGAAGGCGAAATAACAGTCGTAGAGGGCGCGGAGTCGGGGATGCTCTGCTACACCGGGGAACTGCACTTCGTGGGGGAAGTGCGCGTCAATTTGCGGACGCCCGATGGCGTTATTGCGTATGAGATTCAGTTGCATTGGGTTTTGAGCGAGAGTTAGAGCAACGTTGATCTCTGACAACGAGTCTGATCGTTGCTTGCGCACGCCAAATAATGAACGAAGCGCCGCATTACTGCGGCGCTTCGCGCGCTTCGATGTGTCTGCAGGCATGATACAAGGCTCACGATAACACGTCTGCGGCGGCTTCGCAACGATGGGTGAATCGTCGCGGCTGGAGCGCCCGGGAATCGGACCCGGAGCTACGCGGTGTATCATGCCTGTAGTCGACACCATCGAAGCGCCCCAGCGCCTCTCCATCCCTCACTTAACAGCTGAGGACAAGTGGGCTTGCGGGTTCCGATTGGACCGGCAAGGTCGCGTTAGTTTCCGGTGAACATCCGCACCATCTCGCGGTCGGGCTCAATGTGCGCACCGCAATGCGCGCAGTGCTTCGGATAGCTGTTATACGCCGGTCCGGGGCCTGTGTTTCGGGTGCGCCGCGAGGCTAGAGGGCGAATTCTCCGCCGGTGTACAGCGTGCCGCCGCACTCGAGACCCGGATGTGCGTTATTTTCTGCGATCATCGAGGCGACGTCGAACCCGCCGTCCTTCAAGAGTCGCGGCGTATACTGGGTGACCAGCGTGGTGTCGGCGCGCTGATCGCAGCGGGCGAGAGTTAGGCGCAACGTATCGTACGTGCCGCCGTGAATCACGAAGGACATCGGAATCGTGAACGTGTCTTGCGGTAATACGACAAACGGACGTTGCGAGCCGAGCGGGACCCACACCGCGGAATAGGTGTAGAGAAGGACGGGCTTGGAGTCGACAAGTCCGTAGTCTCCGGTCCGCAAGCCGTTGGTGCGTTCGGCCGGAGTGGCGTCGCTCGTTCGATCGCTGTACCGGATCCCGTAGGCATCGACGATGAGACCGCCCATCGCCACGGGCGCGGTCCCAACGTTCTTCAACGCTATGCTGACGGTGACGAGCTCTTTGCCTCGCGGAAGCGCCTCATGCGCGACCGAGCGCACGATCTGCAGATTCGGGGCTTCCGAGGCGGGCTTGATGCGCTCTTTATACACAAACTGATAGAAGGCCCAAATCGCGGCGATGACCAGCGCCGCAATTTCAACGATCTGCCGCCACTGGGCAAGGGGCGACGTATGCGAATAGACGTGGACCTCGCGAGACATCCCGGTGGTCTTCAGTATCCGGCCGAACCTCGCCTTGCGCCCGGCGGGTTGGCGACAAGCGTCGGCGGAACTCACGCCCCATGACCGTACGACTCGATCGCGCGATTCCGATTTTGCGGATCTTCGACGTTGCAAAGGCGCGCGAATTTTACCTCGACTATCTGGGCTTTTCAGTTGAATTCGAGCATCGCTTCCACGACGATGCGCCGCTGTTCATGGGTGTCGTTCGCGACGGCTTACAGCTGTTTCTCAGCGAGCATCATGGCGACGGAAGCCCCGGCGCGCACGTGAGAATCGACATGCAAGGCGTCGAGGAACTACACGATGAGCTTGCTGCAAAGGGCTATCGATATATGAATCCCGGAATTCGCGAGCAGGAGTGGGGCACTCGTGACCTAGGCGTGATCGATCCGTTCGGCAACCACCTCATCTTCAGCGAGCCGATAACCGGGCCGTGATATACGTTTGGTCGATGATCGTCGCCCTGCTCGTGCTCATCAACCTCGCCTTCGCGTTTCGCAGCCAGTACATCGCGTTCAATTCGCGTTTTGCTCTTGAGCCCGTGCCGGCACCAAATGTCGCGCCGCTGCCGGGAATCAGCATTATCGTGCCGGCGCGCAACGAAGCGCGGCAAATCGAGCCGTGCGTGCGTTCGCTTCTCGCGCAAGACTATCCGAATCTCGAGGTGATCGTGGTCGACGATCGTTCCGAAGACGCGACCGCGTCGATTGTCGCGCATATCGCTGCCGAGGATTCGCGCGTGCAGTTGATCAGCGGTGAAGCGCTGCCGCCGAATTGGGTCGGCAAACCGTGGGCGCTCTATCAAGGTGTCAAGCACGCAAGCGGCGACTGGCTGCTCTTCACCGATGCCGACACGATCCACGAACCCGGCGCATTGAGCGCATCGATCGGCTACGCGCGCGCACACGACCTCGACGTGCTCAGCGTGCTGACCCAACAGATCATGCGTACGCCGGCGGAGTGGCTCTTTCTCCCGAGCGTTCTCTGGACGATTGCATTCGCGATCGGATCGCTGCGGGCCATCAACGATCCGGCGCGCGAGAATGCCTTGTTTAACGGTCAGTACATCTTGGCTTCGCGCCGCGCCTATGACCGAATCGGCGGCCACGAAGCGGTTCGAGACGAGATCGCGGAAGATCTCGAGCTCGCGCGCCGCTTTAAAGCCGACGGGCGCTTTCGGACCGCGTTAGTCAACGGCAGCGGCCTCGTGCGGGTGCGGATGTACCGATCGTTTCCCGAACTCTGGCAGGGCTTCGTCAAGAATTTCTGGGTCGGAGCTCGCGATCAAGGGCTCTTCGCAGCAATCGGGATCCTCTTGCTGGCCTGCGTTGCGCCGATTACGCCGATCGCCCTCGTCATTGCGTTCGCAACGCATGCGCAGACCGCGGTGGCTGTGCTCGTGCTTGCAATGCTCTGCGCGATCGTGGGCGCGTCGCCCGGTATGCGACGCCTCGGGCTTGGATCAGCGTCGTCCTGGTGCCTACCAATCGGTATTACACTCGTCGTCGCGATTTTTCTCACCTCGATCGTGCAGCACGCGCGCGGCGGCGTGATCTGGCGCGGGCGGCGCTACGCTTGACAGTCCCAATCGGCCCATGGTAGGGTTCGGGAACATGATTTTGACCTCGCTCCTCCTCGTAGTCCTCGCCCTTATTAGCCGTTCGTCGTCGAACCGGTTGGGATTGGCTACTGCGTAGAGGTTAGCGAAAACGCAACTAGCAAGAGGCCCCGCCGGTTCGGCGGGGCCTCTTGTTTTCTTAGAACCGGAGGCAATCGTGCACATGCGCACGGGCGCAGCGATCGTTCTCGATACACTCGAGAGCCTAGGAGTCGAAACGGTGTTCGGCTATCCGGGCGGTGCGATCATGCCTCTCTACGATGCACTCTACGACCATCGTATTGCGCACGTGCTGGTACGGCATGAGGCCGCGGCCGTCTTTGCCGCCAGCGGCTTCGCGCGCTCAACCGGACGTCCGGGTGTGTGCATTGCGACCTCCGGGCCGGGCGCGACCAATCTGATCACGGGGATCGTCGACGCGATGATGGACAACGTTCCGCTGGTCGCGCTCACCGGCCAGGTCCGCACGACGGTGATGGGCACCGACGCGTTTCAGGAAGTCGACGTGGCGGCGATTACGCACCAAGTGACCAAACGCAACATCGTCGTGCGCTCCATCGAACAGATCGAACCGGCGCTGCGCGCGGCGTTTCGTTTGGCGACGGGCGATCGCCCGGGTCCCGTGCTCGTAGACCTTCCCACCGACGTGCTGCGCGCAATTGAGGCGCAGCGGATAGACGCGGCGACGGAGTCCCCCGCGCAACGCGAACGCCCGCGCGCCGATGCGCGGTCGCTCGATGCCGCGGTTGCCGCGCTTGCGGGTGCGGAGCGCCCGCTCCTGATCGTGGGCGGCGGCACTCGCTGGTCCGGCGCGACGGAAATCTTCCGCGCGCTCGCCGCGCGTATCGGCGCCCCGATTGTATCGACGCTGCACGGCCTAGGCTGTGCTGATCCGGGCGACCCCGCGTTCCTCGGGATGACCGGCATGCACGGCTGGAAGCGCGCGAATCTCGCGGTAGCCAAAGCCGACGTGCTCGTTGCGCTCGGCATGCGGTTCGACGATCGCGTGACCGGTGATCCGGCCAAATTTGCGCCCAACGCGCACACGATCGTGCACGCCGATATCGATCGGGCTGAGTTCAACAAGGTCGTGCGCGCGCAGATCACGCTGCACGGCGATTTGCGCGAAACACTGGTCGCGCTCGATCATCGGCTCGCGCGCGTCAGCCTGCCGTCGTTCGAAGCATGGCGCCAGGCGGCGTGCGCGCCGCAAGAGCAATTGCCGCGCGACGACACGCGCCACGATCATCTCTCCGCGACCGATCTCCTCGACGCGCTCTTCGCAGCCTTGCCTGACGATGCCATCGTTGCAACCGACGTCGGGCAACACCAGATGTGGGCGGCGCAGCGTGTGCGCGCGAGTCATCCGCAGCACTTCCTCACCTCCGGCGGCCTCGGCTCGATGGGTTTCGGTCTTCCCGCAGCCATGGGCGCGCAGATGGCACATCCGGGACGCATGGTGGTCGCAATCGTGGGCGACGGCGGATTCCAGATGTCGATGGCTGAGCTCGCGACGCTTCGCCGCCACGAGCTGCCGGTGAAGATCGTGCTCCTCGATAACCGCAACCTCGGCATGGTGCGGCAATGGCAAGAACTCTTTTACAATGGCCGCTACTCGGCGACGGCACTCCCGGACAATCCGGAGTTCACGACGATCGCGCGTGCCTATGGCATCGAAGCACGATTGGTTGACAACGCCAATGCGATCGGTCCTGCGATCGTACGAATGCTTGAATCGCCCGGACCGATGCTGCTGCACTGCGCGTGTTACCCGCACGAAAACGTGTGGCCCATCATCCCGGCCGGCAAGGGCGTCGACGATTTGATGGAGGCGGTTCCGGCGTGAGAACCGTCACCGCCAACGACGGGCGCATTCTTGCCCGTATCATTCACCTCGCTCACCGGTTCGGCTGCACGTATACAAGCGTCGCGGCTCGCCAAACCGGGGCAGCCTATCGCATGGAGTTCGCGTTCGCGGGCCCCGGCGATGCGCTGCGCCGGCTCGATGCTCAAATCACCAAACTCCTCGATGACGACAGGGAGACCATGGAATGAATGCCCTCTACGACCAGGACACCGACGCGAGCGCCCTCCACGGCAAGACGATCGCGGTCATCGGTTACGGAAGTCAAGGCCGCGCGCACGCGCTCAATCTGCACGAATCGGGACACCGCGTCGTGGTCGGATTACGCCAAGGCTCGCAATCCTTCGAGCAGGCACGGCGCGATCGCATCGATGTGCAGACGGTCGAACATGCCGTCTCGATCGCCGACGTCGTAATGGTGCTCGCGCCGGACGAAGAGCACGGCGCGCTGTATATGCGCGCGATTCACGAACATCTCAATCCCGGTGCCTATCTCGCCTTTGCGCACGGCTTCTCGATCCACTTCGGTACGGTGGTCCCGCCGAAAACCATCAACGTGTTCATGGTTGCGCCGAAGGGCCCGGGTTCGCTAGTGCGCACGGAATACGAAGCCGGGCGCGGCGTGCCGGCGCTGATCGCGGTGCACCAAGATCCGAGCGGCGACACGCGCGCGGTTGCACTGGCGTATGCGGCAGGCATCGGCGCAGGTCGCGCGGGCATTCTCGAAACCACGTTTCGTGAAGAGACGGAGACCGATCTTTTCGGCGAGCAGGCAGTCTTGTGCGGCGGGCTCACGTCGCTGATCACTGCGGGCTTCGAGACGCTCACGGAAGCCGGCTACGCCCCGGAGATGGCGTACTTCGAGTGCATGCACGAGATGAAGTTGATTGTCGATCTGCTCTACGCACGCGGGATCGAAGGTATGCGCGACGGCATCAGCAACACGGCGCAGTTCGGCGACTACACGCGCGGGCCGCGCGTCATCGGCGAGGAATCGAAGGCCGCGATGCGCACGATCCTCAGGGAGATTCAAAGCGGTGCCTTTGCGCAGGAATGGGTCGCCGAGCATGCCGCCGGCAAACCGCGCTTCAACGACTATAAGCGCAAGTCGGACGCGCATCCGATCGAGCGCATCGGCGCCACGTTGCGGTCGCTGATGCCGTGGATGCGCGAGAAACAGCC
>PMUE01000055.1 GCA_003167055.1 Vulcanimicrobiota bacterium
GCCGATGCGCGCGCCGTCGCCGACGATCTCCGGCAGCGACGCCTGATCCGACACCACGGCCGGCACGCCGGCGCACATCGCCTGCGCCGCCGCATAGCCGAAGCCTTCATACAGCGACGGCACCGCGATCACCGCCGCGGTCGAGCACAATTCCAGCACCTCGCTGCGCGGCACGTAGCCGCGAAACTCCACCCGGTTCTCAACGCCGAGCGCGCGCGCCAGGCCTTCGCACTCCTCTTGGTAGGGTGTGTACGGACCCACCGAAATCAAGCGCGCGCGTTCGAGAAACGGCAGCGTCTCAATCAACGCTTCGAGATTTTTACGCCGCTCGACGGTCCCGATCGCGAGAATCGTTTTGCCGTCGCCACCCTTCCGGTCGATTGCGCAAAAGTCCGCGGCTACGCCCGGATACACCACGTGCACGATCGCGGGATCGAGCTCCGGCATCACCGAGAGCAATTCTTCGCGCGAGAAGGCCGAATCGACGGCAATCGCCGCTGCGCGCCGATACCGATCGATCGAAAAGCGCCCGAAATAGTAGCGCGCGTACGGCCGCGCATGCGATTGCACCCGCAGCCACGCGACGTCGTGCACCGTCACCACATAAGGAATCGTCAACCCGAGCGGGACGGTTCCCGACGCGCAATGCACCACATCGGGCGCGGTTTGGCGCACGCGCTGCGGAAAGAGCACTTGATCCCAGAAGACGCGACGATCGAAGCGCCACGGATCGAGTTTCGGCTCCGAGAGCTCGATCACGTCGACGTCCTGCGTCTCGAGCGCGTCGATTAGGCCGCGAACGTATTCGCCAATTCCGGTCGCAGTGCCGACGGTGAGTTGCGCGTCGACCGCGACTCTCACCGTAACGCAGCCTCGAGCGCCGGAATCATCTGCGCGTGCGGATCGACGGCGCGCGCCTGCTGCAAATACGCCTGCGCGCGGTCGCGATGACCCTCGTGCAGCGCGATCAAGCCCAGCCCCGCGTACGAATCGCCGCCGCCGGGATCGATCGCCACGCCGCGTTCGAACAGCCGCCGCGCATCGGCAAAGTCGCCGAAAAGATAGGCGTTGTTTGCTGCCGAGAGCAGATAGCCCATGTTGAGCGGTGCGAGCGCGAGCGCTTGTTCATCGAGCGCGAGCCCGGCCGGATAGTTCTGGCGCAAGGCCTCGTAGTTGGCGCTAATCGCATACGATTCCGCCACCGCATCGGGATGCGTGCCGGCCGCAATCAGACGCTCGCGAAAGCGCGCCTCCAACTGCGATGCCGTCGCCAGATTGTAGCGCGCGACCAGCGCGACGTCGTGCTGCACCGCATCCACGTCGTCTGCGGCAAACGCATACTCGCGGCCGAGCACGTCGTTGCCCTGCGCGTGCGCGACCTGCGCCAGCAACGCGTCGCGACGCGGACCGGCCGGCATGCGCAGTGCATAGCTTTGCGCGGCTGCAGCATCGCCCTGCGTGAGCGCGGTCTGCGCGAGCGCATCGTTCACGTACGCGGCCGGCGCAATCGCATCGATGGCGCTGTAGACGCGCAGACCAAAGGCCAGCGGGATATGCGCGACGAGCGCCTGTGGTGCGGCACGCGCGTACAGCGCATCCGAAGCGAACTGCACGAGCGCAAGCGCGACAACGACGCACACAACAACCACGGCGACGATAGCGCGTGGCAGACGAGCGTTCGCGTTAGAACTTGATGGTGAAATTGACGTTGGCGTTGGTTTGCGTCAACGCATTCGACGGCACGAGGTTGTCTTGGAAGTGATACTGACTGGCCGAGAACGAGATGGCGCTCGACCAGCGCGGAATTTTGTACGTCAGCTGCGCGCCGTAGATGGTGTTGTTCGCATCGAGATTCGACATCCCCGGCTGACCGTAGGTGCCGAGCAAATGCTGCGTGTCGAATTGCAAGTTCGCGGTCAGCGAACGCGTGACCGGCACCGTGACGCCGGTCGAGAGCGTGTGCGCGCTGACGTCGGCGTAGGCCGGCACGAACACCGGCAGATTGTCGCCGGCAAGATTGAGCGTCGTCGCGGAGCCGACAGTCGTAAATTGCGGCGCGCTCAACGTGGCATGCTCGAGTTGGCTCGAAAGATCCACGCCGACGTTGCGGCCGCCTGCGCGCACGTCGAGCGTCGCGCCGGCACCGAGTGCACCGTTGGTAAAGTTCGTTTGCAGGTTCTGCGTTTGCGCGGCTTCAGCGTGCGGCGAGAAGTTCAGCTTCCCCAGATGCAGCGGCATCCGCACGCTCGCGCCTTGCGCAGCGTTGGGCGCGCCGGCTTCTAGTGACGTCGGCGCGAACGCAGCCGGCGGCAGCGGCGCGACTTGCAAGTGCGAGAGGTCGAAGCGCTGCGTTGCCGGCGCATCGGTCGGATCCGGCGCGGCGCCTTCGTAATATTCAACCGCAGGGACGTGTAGCTGCGAACTCAGATCGGCAATCGAGCTGACGCGCGACGGCGAAGGCGGCGCGAACGATGGATCGGAAAGCGTGAGACTCGCTGACGGCAGCTCGGCAACGATCGCCGGTGCGGTCACCGTCGTCGGCGCGGTGTCATCGACGCGGAAGGCCAGATCGCGCAGCGGCGTTTCCGCCAGCGCATCGCCGCCTACCGCATTAGACGTGGCATCGCGATCGCTCGCTTCACCGAAGAGCCGCGCGAAAAGTTGCGCCGAGAGATCGATCGACGGCGGTGCAAACGTATTCGCGAGTGAGGCTGAGACAACGCCGGGCCAGAGTACTGAGGCTAGTACTCCAATCTGCAGCACGCAGAGCCACCGACGCATGATCCCTCCGTCAACTGCGGCTAACCACCCCTGGACCGCAGGCGACTTCTAGTATCGTCCTAAAAGGGCGGACGTTTCAGTTAGACTCCGGCCCCATGGTTGCCTTCGTCGGCTAAGTACCGTCGCGCGATAAGGACGGCGGCGTAGTCGTCGATCGGGCGCGGCGGCAGTTGCATCCCTAAAGGGATCAAGCGGCGCCACCCGCGGGGCGGATGATCGGCAAAGTAGAGCGAGCGAGCCCGCAGGGTCGTTTCGCGCTCATCGACGTAGGTCACCGGCACCCCCAAGCCGACCAGCTGACCCCCCAGCGCCCGAGCGTTGGTTCCGGTCCCGACCGCGATCGCGGCGATTGCCCATCGTTCCAGCAGCAACCGTACCCGCGCGCCGAAATCGGCAATCGGCGCTATCCCTAAATCGCGCGCCTCGCCGTGCTGATCAACTACCGCAAACCCGACCTTGCGCGTGCCCGGGTCAATGCCGAGAATCGTCACTTGGCACGCGTCAGCGTGACGACCAGCGGAATGCCGCCCGTATGCGGATAGACATCTTCCGACGCAAAGGCGGTCATCAAGTAGTTGCCCTTGCCGCTCGCGAGCTCGGTGCGCATGACGTCGAGCGACGGATAGAGCGCGACGACTTGCACGTTGCCTGAAAGAAACAGCGGTAGCTTGAGTTGCGAGCGGATCGTCGCGGCGACGAGCTGCTGCACCTCGCCAATGGCAAGGCTCGGGTCGGCATGCGCGTTGCCCGGGATCTGAATCGATCCGATCTCGCCGCCCTTTTTCACTAGCAACACGTCTGGAATCAGATTTAATTCAAAGTGAATCGTGTCGTTGCGATAGAGATTCTGCGGCGCGGTGACAAACATGATGAGATCGCTCGCGAGATTCGCCTCGGTCACTTGCGGACCGCCGAATTCATCGGTGAGCGTCTTGTCGATGTTGGCCGGCGGTACGTAACGCCTGAGACCGCCGCGCGCACCTTGATTCTGATTGAGGTAGCTGACCGACGCCCGATAGAACCGCTCGATCTCGGCGAGCCGCTCATCGACCGGCGTGCCCTGCTTGATCTTCAAGAACGACGGCACCATCAGCGCGTTGACCGGCACAACGATCTCGCCGGTGTTGACCTTCGCTTCTAAGTCGCGCTGCTGCGCTTCGAGTTGTGCGATACGCGTCGTGATCTGATTCATCCGGAAGAACGCGGTTCGCACTTCGCGCGACACCAACAGCGCCACCAGCGTGACGCTCAGGGCGATCAGCATGCCGGTGCCGATCGCGACGATCGTGGACGTGTAGCGCGGACGAATCCCGAATAGCGTGAGGCGACGGCGGCCGACCTGATGCCCGACACGATCGCCGACGTAGGCGATGGCACCGGCAATGACCATGATCAGCAACACGCTGCCGCTGCCGCGAACCAGATCGACCCAATTCATTCTAACGCAGCGCGGCGCAAGCGCGCGAGTCCGATTGCGGTGAAGATGATGTTGGGCACCCAGGCCCACAGCGGCGCCAGCGTGACAAAGGCCTGCGAGACGAACGAAAACACGGTGAGCACGATGTAGTACACGAACACGATCGCGACCGCGAGCCCGAAGCCGACACTCGTGCCGCCACCACTGCGCGCTGCGCGCATGCCGTACGGAATCGCGATCAGCACGAACACGAAGCACGCAAACGGTTCGGCGAGCTTCTCCTGGTAGGTCGTAACGTACTTGCGCAGCTCGTTTTGCGTGAGTTGACCCGAGCGCACGATATCAGCGATCTCAGCACGGCTCAAATTCTCAGGATCGTTTTGGCTCAAGCGTTTGACGATGTCCGTTGGCTTCTCGCCGAGTTGAACCTGCTGCTGGGCGACGCGCGGTTCCGAGATCAGCGTACCGTCGGGATTGAAGCGATACAGGCTCGCATTTTCCAGCTGCCATTGATCTGCCGAGAAGTCGGCACGGTCGGCGAAGATGATCTGGGTGGGCACGTCGTTACGGTCATATTGGATCAGCGTCACGTGCAACAGCGCCTGCGTGTGCTTTTCATACGACGTCGCTACCGTGATCTGCTTGCCGCCACCGGGCAGCGGCGCCGACACGGTCAAATCGCGATTGAATGCACTCACCTTATTGAGCACTTGGTCTTCGATTTGCGCCACTTGATCGGCGGCAAAGGGCGCAATATATTCCTGAATCACGAACGTCACCAACGACATGACGAGCCCTGCCGCAAGGAGCGGAATCGTCATGCGCGTGAAGCTGATGCCGCCGGCTTTCATTGCGGTGAGCTCGCTCTCGCCCGAGAGCCGTTGAATCGCAAGCAGCGTCCCGAGCAGCAGTGCCATCGGAATCACCAGCCCCATGTAGCCCGGCAATGCCCAGAAGAAGATCTCGATCGCTGCCCAGAGCGGCACGTGTTCGCTCGAAACCATGCGTCCGATCGCGAGCAACTGCGTCGCCGCGAAGATCAGCGTGAATGCCGAGAGCCCAAATATGAACGGACCGCTGAGCTCGGTGAGCATGTAGCGGTCGAGAATCGAGAGCCGAGTGTAGCGCCGAATCCGGCGCACCGGTAGCGAGGCTGCCACTACAATCGAAAGCCCTCGCCCAAATAGAACGTGCGCGCGATCGGCGACTCGAGCACTTCATGCGCCGTGCCGGAGACTTCGATGCGCCCGTTGTTCATGATGTAGGCGCGATCGACGATGGCCAGCGTCTCGCGCACTTGGTGATCGGTGATTAGGATGCCGATGCCGCGATCGCGCAGCTGGCGGATCATCGCTTGGATGTCGGCGACGGCAATCGGATCGATGCCGGTGAACGGCTCGTCGAGCAAAAGGAACGCCGGCTCCATCGCGATCGCGCGCGCGATTTCGACGCGCCGCCGTTCGCCGCCCG
>PMUE01000270.1 GCA_003167055.1 Vulcanimicrobiota bacterium
TGACTAGCCAGACGGCGCAAGATTTGCAAGCCATTTCTTTGGTGGCGCCGCCGTAGCAACTGTGAGACGAAGAGCGGGAGCATGCGCGGTCGCAATCGCGCTGGCGTTGATGATCGTCGCATGCTCGAAGGCGACAACGGCGACAACGGCGACAAGCGCGACAAGCGCCACAAGCAAAGTGCCGTCGTCTGATGAAATCTTCACGACGCATGCTTTTAATGTCGTTCCTGACAACATTGCTCGCGTGGAAGCGATATCGGGGAGCGGAGACGCGATCGTTCTAAAGGTCGGCATAGGAGTTTGTAGCGGAGGACCCGGGGGACCGCTTGTTCTGCGAGTGGCGGGTGCGCCCGCCGCCGCATTCCATGCCGGCCAGGTAGTTGCGAGCGGCGTACTTTTGGTCAATGGCCATCCCCAATCGGCAGTGAGGGCTGTCACGGCGGGAGAGCTGCAACGCATCGGGTGCACGTTCTCGCACGCGCAAACGCACAAGCCCTGAACGCGCTGCCGATAAGCCGGCTTACTTCTGCGCTCATGGCATTCGTGTTTATTGCTATGGTCGAATGCAAAGCGTCGGCTAGTTCTGCAAGCTTCACGCTGACGACAAGCTATTTTGAAAATGCGCCGGAGTCAATCTATCTTGTTCTGCGAGCCTCGGCACCGCGCGACCATATCGAACAGCTCTTCGTGCAAGGTTCGACGTGCGTTGGGCTCCGAAGTGAAGCGAGTCCAATCTGGATAGCCGTCGACATTGATGGTCTTGCGCCCGTGCGGCAATCCGAGCCGCTGATGTCCTTTCCTCCCTATCGCAAAGGTGAGAGCACAAAGCTGCGACGCCTGACGAATGCAGAGACGCGTCACTATCGCTTGTGCAATTGGGCGGCGGTTTCGACGCCTTCTGTGTCAGATGAGACCTTTATGACAAACGCATTCGCGATCGGGCCTGAAAATGTGTCGCGTGTTACCGCCATATCGGCACATGGGGATCTAACGATCTTACGCGTCACGGTCGGGGCCTGCGGTGGCGAATGGGACGCGCCCTTGATCCTGCGGGTACACGGGGCACCTCCGCATGTCTTCCATGTCGGGCAACTCATCGCGACTGGAGCCAGCACGCCGCCAGGCCAAGGAGGTGTTCCGGCCGTGAGAACCGTCACGGCGAAAGAACTGCGCAGCCTGGGGTGCCCCGCATAGGCGTTTGACGCCCTCCCTGGCCTGTGTTACAGTACCCCGGCTGGGCCTCGCGACGAGGCCTAATCTTTGCGTGCACCCCTGAGGGGTCGCGCCGAAAGGGGGGTTGTTCAACGATGGAAGTTCGCGTATCTCCGGGTGAGTCGATTGAGAGCGCACTGCGCCGTTTCAAGAAGGCCACCCAAAAGGCGGGTATTCTCGCCGAGGCGCGCAAGCACGAACACTACGAAAAGCCGAGCGTGCGCCGCAAGAAGAAGTCCGCCGCCGCTCGTAAGCGCCGGGCCTAAGCTTTGGGAACCCTAAAAGACCGCATCGCCTCCGATCTTAAGGAGGCGATGAGGGCGCGCGACCAATTGCGGTTGGACACGCTGCGCTCGGCCATTTCCGGCTTTACCTATAAACGAAGCGAAGCTGGCGCGGAGCTTTCCGACGCCGATGAGCTTGCTGTGGTGCAAAAGCTGGTCAAGCAGCGCAGCGATTCGGTCGCCGAGTTTGAAAAAGCCGGCCGCCAGGATCTGGCCGACAAAGAGCGCGCCGAGCGTGAGATTCTTTCGGCCTATCTACCGGCCCAAAAGTCGGCCGACGAGATCCGAGCGATCGTGAAGGCGGCAGTCGCCGCTCTGCCCGAGGGGGGACGGAACCAGGGTGCGGCGATGAAGGCCGTCATGCCGCAGCTCAAGGGCCTCGCCGACGGCAATCTGATCCGCCAGATCGTCACCGAAGAGTTAGCGTAACACCCCTTTAGAAGAAACCTTGCGATGCTGCGAAAGTAGCATCCAGCATGGTTGGTTCACCCTTCGTCCGAGTCGCGTTCGCGCTTGCGTTTATCGCGGCGGGTTTCGTGGGCTTTGCCCGTGGCGCCGTGTCGCCGTCGGCGCCGGTTGTGGTCGTGCCCATCAGCGGCATGGTCGACGACGGCATGNNGTCATCCTCGATGTCGATAGCGACGGCGGCTTGGTCGAAGCTGCACAAGATATTCGCGGTGCGATTTTCGCTGCGCACGAACCGGTGTACGCATTTGTCGAGCGCCGCGCGTTTTCGGCTGCCTCGCTGATCACGCTTTCGACCTCGCGCATCTATATGGCGCCGGGCTCCGCGATCGGCTCAGCCGAACCACATCCCGATACGCCCGAAACGGTCTCCGCGGTCAAGGCGCTCTTCGTTTCGACCGCGCAGCGCAATCATCGCCCCGAAAAGCTGGCCGCTGCCTTCGTCGACAAATCGATCGACGTCCCCGAATATAAGACCCCCGGAACGTTCTTGACGCTGCCCGCGCAAGACGCGGTGAAGACCGGCATGGCGGACGCGATCGAACCGTCGCTGAGCGCTGCGCTCGGGGCGGTACATCTTGCCGATGCGCCGCGCATCACCTCGAGCTATAGTTGGGGCGAAGAACTGGCGCGCTTTGCCAACACGATCGAGATCTCGACGATTCTGCTGGCGATCGGTTCGCTGGGACTGCTCGTCGAGCTGCAGACGCTGCACGGGATCGCCGGCACGATCGGCATCCTCGCGCTCGGGTTGTTCTTCGGCACGCACATCTACGCCGGATTTTCCAACGGCCTGGTGATTGCACTGGCGATCGCCGGCCTACTCGGCATTCTTTGGGAGTTGCACGTGGTTCCCGGTCACGGTATTCCCGGTGTCTTGGGCGTATTAGCGTTGCTCGCCGCCGTTTTCTTGGCGTTTGGGATTCCGTTCACGTTTATTGCGATCGAATCGATTTCCACCGCGATCATCTTGACCGTCATCTGTTTTGCGCTGTTGACGCGGCTCTTTCCGCAGAATGCCTGGATGCGCCGTTTGGCCTTAGCCGAATCCCAGGGTCCCGACTACGTGACAAGCAGTGACTTTTCGTCGCTGCGCGGCATGACCGGTGTTGCGGCCTCCTATCTTCGTCCAGCCGGCGTCGCGCAAATCGACAGCAAGCGCGTCGACGTGTTGACCGAGGGAGAATTCATTGCGGCGGGAACGCCCATTCGCGTCACGCGCGTTGAAGGCGCGCGTATTTTCGTCGAGCCGGTTACTCTTCCGAGCTATAAGTAAGGAGCCTAGTTAGCGTGGATCTCGCAATCGCCGGTGTGCTGGTCGTCATCTTTGCCGCCATCATCCTTTTCTTCGTGTTCCTGTATTATTTTCCGATTGGAACGTGGATCCGCACCGTCGCGGCCGGCGTGCCGCTCGGCATCATTACGCTCGTGCGCATGCGCTTGATCGGCATTCCGCCCAGTGTGATCGTCGCGAACTACGTGCGCGCGCGAAAGGCCGGCTTGAATCTCACGGTCGACCAGATGCAGTCGCACTTTCTCGCCGGTGGTAACGTCGAGAACGTGACCCTCGCGATGATCGCGGCGCAGCGTGCGCAGATTCCGCTCGACTGGCAGCGTGCCGCGGCAATCGACCTGGCCGGACGTAACGTCGTCGAGGCGTTGCAGACGTCGGTCACGCCCAAGGTGATCGAGACGCCGACCTTTCAAGGCGTGGCGCAAAACGGCATTCAGCTCAACGTCAAAGCACGTGTGACCGTTCGCAGCAACCTCGACCGTTACGTCGGCGGCGCCGGCGAACAGACGGTCATTGCGCGCGTCGGCGAGGGCGTGGTTGCCGCGGTCGGCGCAGCCATCGATCACAAAGAAGTACTCGAATATCCGGACCGCATTTCGAAGACCGTGCTCGCCAAGGGGCTCGACGCGGGAACCGCGTTCGAAATCGTGTCGATCGACATCGCCGACGTCGACGTCGGCAAGAACATCGGCGCNNTCGGAGCGTCAGTACGCCGCGCAGGCGGCCGAACAGGAACAGAAGGCCGAGACGCAAGCGATGCGCGTGAAGGTCGTCGAAGCCGAAGCGTCGATTCCGCTTGCCATCGCCGAAGCGTTCCGGAACGGAAACCTCGGCGTGATGGACTATTACAAGCTCAAGAATCTGCAAGCCGACACCGGCATGCGCGATTCCATCGGCAATAGCGTCGAAGGCGGCGGTCCGCCCGACGTGACGCAGCCGCCACAACCGCCGCGGTAATCGATGCACGACCTCGGAGCCATCATCTGGCTGGCTATCGTCCTCATCGGCGTGATCTCGAGCATTCGCCGCAATATTAAACGTTCGCGCGCGCAGAATGCGCCGCAGCAACCGGCGATGCAGCAGCAACCGCCGATGGCCTCGCCTCCGCCCGTCCCGGCTCCGCGGTCGGTACTGGCGGGGTTAGCGATGCCGCCGGTCGACGCGCCGCCGCCGCCGCGGCCGGTCTCGACGCCGCGACCGGTCTCCCCGCCTAAACCGGCCGCACCCCAACCGGTGTTCCCTGTCATAGAATCGCGGGCGCCGGTTGGAACCTCTCCGATTCGTGGTATGTTCGGAGGAGGCGCGACCCTTGTGCGAGCCATTGTCGCGGCCGAAGTGTTGGGGCCGCCGAAAGCATTTCAGGAGCAAACGATCTGGAGTCCACGTCACAGCGAACCGTCGATCTAAGCGATCTCCACGATCGCGTTCGTCTCTTCGGACAATTCGATCAGAATCTCTCGGCACTCGAAGAACGATTGCGGGTGAGCGTTCGCGCCGATGGCGACCGGCTGACGCTGGCTGGCACGGCGGTCAACGTGGAACGCGCCGAACACGCGGTGCGGCGCATGCTCGACGCCGCGGTTGAGGGTGCGCAAATCACACCGGATGACGTTGCGCTTGCAATTGCCGACGCGGGCGAGGGCGCAAACGGGCGAGCGTTGCCCGGCACGTTGATTCGCACGCAGCGCGGCAAGGAGATTCGTCCCAAGACCGCCGGGCAGCGCGCGTTTGTGCAATCGATCGAGCGCAATACGCTCACCATCGGAATCGGCCCCGCCGGCACGGGCAAGACTTTTCTGGCGGTCGTGATGGCCGTTCGCGCGCTCAAGAATCGCGAAGTTTCGCGCTTGATTCTCTCGCGTCCGGCGGTCGAAGCGGGAGAAAAGCTGGGCTTTCTTCCCGGCGATCTGCGCGAGAAGGTCGATCCCTATCTTCGCCCGCTCTACGATGCGCTCGAAGATCTGCTTGATGCCGGCGTCGTGGAGCGCTATCTCGAACGCGGCACGATCGAAGTCGCGCCGCTTGCCTACATGCGCGGTCGCACGCTCAACGACGCGTTCGTGATTCTCGACGAAGCGCAGAACGCGACCGCCGATCAGCTCAAGATGTTCCTCACGCGCCTGGGCTCGGGATCGAAGATGGTCATCAACGGCGACGTCACGCAAATCGATCTGCCGTCGGGCGGACGCAGTGGTCTGCGCGATGCGGCGCGCCGGATCGGCGCGCTCGAAGACGTCGGTGCGGTGGAATTGGACGAAACCGATGTTGTGCGCCATGCGCTCGTGGCGCGTATCATCAGAGCGTATGCAAATCCACTACCGGAATGAGGTACGCGGGAGTGGCGTCGATGCGCGCGCGCTCAAGAGCGCGATGCGCAAGCTACTTGCCGGCGTCGAACAGGGCGACGCGTCGATCTCGCTGACGTTGGTCAACGATGCAGCGATTCGCGAGATCAATCGCGCGCACCGCGGCAAGGATGCGCCAACCGACGTGCTCTCGTTTCCGCTCGAGCCCGAACCGTTCGCGCACGAAAAGCTGCTCGGTGACATCGTGATTTCGATCGAAACCGCGCGTCGCCAAGCCGCCGACTACGAGGCGCCGGTGCAGCGCGAAGTCGAGCGCCTGATGATTCACGGACTCTTGCACGTGCTCGGTCACGACCACATGAAACCCGAGGAGCGGCGCGAGATGGAAGCCGAAGAGCGGCGCCTCGCGGCAGTGATCGGCATGCCCTGGCCGTACGACGAGAGCTAAGATGCGTTTTTGGCGTTCGTTCAATCACGCATTCGCGGGCATCATGTACGCGGCGCGCACGCAGCCCAACATGCGCGCGCACTTGCTCATTTCGTTGCTGGTGATCTTAGCGGCGCTGATCCTGCGTCTCGGGCGCGACTACGTCGTCGATTTGGTGATCATCATCGCAGTCGTGCTGGCACTCGAGGGGCTCAACACCGCGGTCGAATCGATCGTCGATCTGCTCACCGTCACCCATCACCCGCTGGCGAAGACGGCGAAGGACGCCGCGGCCGGCGCCGTCTTGATTGCCTCGATCGCGGCCGTCGTCGTCGGCTATCTGGTGTTCTATCAGGGACTGATCAACGGTGGGCAGCGGGTCTATGAGGCGGTCGCCAGCGTCCCGAGCAACATCGCCTTCGTCGTCCTGGCGGCGGTCGCGATCGGCCGGCATTTCTACGCGATCGATTGGGCCATACTCTCCGTGATTGCTCTGACCCACACCGCGCATTGGGATCACTTGGGCCGCGGTCCCGGCGGCGCGATTTTCCACGGCGCGGTCGACAACGCGACCGGAGTTGCGGGGCTCCTCATGCTCGCCCAGTCCTTCAGCCGCACCCGGCCGCCGCCCGACCGGTCGATCGTGTTCATCGCTTTCACGGCCCAGGAATCCGGGCTCTTAGGCTCCGAGTTCTATGTCGAGAACCCGCTGTTCCCGCTGCGCCGAACGGTCGGGGTGCTCAACCTCGACGGCCTGCGCATCGGCGGGCGGACCCGCGACGTG
>PMUE01000041.1 GCA_003167055.1 Vulcanimicrobiota bacterium
GCGGTGTCGGCATGGACGTGGTCAAGCGCAACATCAGCCGTCTCAAAGGCGTCTTCGACGTCGATACGTCGCCCGGACAGGGCACCCGCTTTACGATCAAATTACCCTTGACGTTGGCCATCATCCAGGCGCTGCTGGTCCGCGTCGGCGAAGAGTTGTATGCGATTCCGCTCGATTCGGTCATCGAGTCGCAGCGTGTGGAGATGGTCGACGTGCGAACGGTGCACGGCAACGAAGTGATCACCCTGCGCGGCCAGGTCGTTCCGCTGGTGCGGATTGCCGAGTTTTTCGAACTGGGCGGTCAGCGCGACCCCGACAAGGTGATGATCGTTATCGTGGGCCTGCAAGGGCGCCAAGTCGGGTTGGTGGTCGACCAATTCGAGGGAGAGCAAGAGATCGTCATCAAGCCGCTCTCCGACGTCGTCGGCCGGATCGCCGGTATTTCGGGCGCGACGATTCTGGGCAACGGGTCGATCTCGCTGATCATCGACGTGCACTCGCTGGTTGGCGAAGCCTACGCCGGCGGAAAAGTTGCTCGCGCGGAATTCTCTGGGGTGTAAGGACCACACACAATGGCAGACGGTAGAGAAGAGAAGAAGCAACAGTTCTCGGGCGAGGTCGTCCAGGTCGTTTCGTTTCGCCTTGGAAGCGAAGAGTACGGCGTAGACATCTCGCAGGTACAAGAGATCATTCGCATGGTCGAGATCACGCACGTGCCGCGCGCGCCCAAATTCATGGAGGGCGTTATCAACCTGCGCGGTCAGTTGATTCCGATCATCGATCTGCGCACGCGGTTCGGCATGAAGCGCATCGGCGCGACCAAGAGCACGCGCATCATCGTCACCGAGATCGGCAACAAACGCGTCGGCATGGTGGTGGACTCGGTGAGCGAAGTGCTCAATATCCCGATCGAAAACGTCGAAGACGCGCCCGAGATGATCGCCGGCGTCGGCACCGAGTACATTCAGGGCGTCGGGAAGATGGACGAGCGGTTGATCATCATGCTCGACCTCACCATGGTCATTTCCGGCGAAGAAAAACAGGCGCTCGAGCAGGTCGGCGAAGCCGTAAGCGCTGCGAGCTAAACATCCCGCGGATGACTCAGGCTTGCTTGTCATAGCAGGCTTCGTCGTGCGTTCTCGTCGTAGATGGCCCTGATGCGTATTCCCCTTCTTGCTGTCGTCCTTGCCGCACTCGTCGCCGGTCCGGTTGCGGCTGCCCCTGCGCCGATGCCCACCGCCACGCCGAATCTACCGCTGATCTACCACTCGGTGAGTAGCCCGCTATGCAGCGCGCTCGCTACGACCGTCCGTCCGGCGCTCGCGATGATGATGCAAAACGACGCGACGATTGCAAAAAGCCCGCCGCTCTTCGGCGACTACATCAAGTTGAGCGCCGCCGGCAGCGATTCGGGAAAAGACATGTCGGTGTACCGGTTGAACAGCCTGGTGACGCCGTTGGTGCAAAACACGCTGGCGATCCAGAAGCTGCTCGAAGATCCGTCGATTTTTCCGCGGACCGCGCATAACGAGGATGACCAGCGCCTAATCGATCTGAAGAACAAAATGCTCAAGACGCTGGCGTCGCAACAAGCCTCGCTCGACATTATCAACGGTTTCGTCGAGACCCAGCAGCTCGGTTCGATGCAGCACGAGGGCTTCGGGTATATGCACGCCATCACCGGTCAGAGCAGCAACAGCGCGTCCGGACAAAGCGGGCTGCCGGCGATGAATCAACCTCCGCAAACTCTTCAGGCCGGCGCTGCGGCACCAATATCGCAGACGCCGCAAGCGTTCGACGATCTCGTCTTGCAAGCCGGCTTAGCGCCGAATCAATACGAGTTCGATCCGACCCAAATTCCCGGACTTGCCGTCGGTTACAATCAGATCGGCAAGCTCAAAGAGGGTCTCGAGTGGACCCAGACTCAAGCCCAGAAATCTGAAGCTCCGCTAGCGCAAGCAGTCGTCAATGCTTCGAAAATCTGCGGCGCTCAACTGCCGGCAACCCCATCTCCGAAACCATAACCGAGTCCGGTAAAGCGCATCAGTCCTTCGAACGGGCCGTACGGCGCGAATGCGTCGCGCCAGAGCGCGCGTGCGCGCGCCAGCGCGTCGTCGCGCTGCATCCGTACTCGCTGTGCGCTCACGTGAAGCTTCTTCGGCATCGCAAGCAGCAGCAGATCGCGATCGTGCAGGTCGCCGAGCGCGTCTTGTAGCTGACTCAGGCGGCTTGCGGCTTCGAGCAGCGCAGGCTCGCGCGGGGTGAAGCTTTCGAGGGCATAGCGTAAGCGCTTGCAGGCGATGCGCAGATCGTGCAGATCCCGGCTGCGGCCGTGCCGAAGCGCCGGAACGAGCGTGAGCACCTCGGCAAAACGCACGATGGCGATTCGGCGCATCGCGTCGTCGACGCCGCAGGCATCGGAGAGGTCGATACGCCGCGCCTTCATGGGTGTGAGAACCGCACGCTTTCCAACGCGCGGGCAATACGGTTGAGTGCTATGCGTTCGCGCTGGCGCAACGCGTGCAAGAGGCCGCGTGCAGCACGGCGTTCCCGCACGTCGAGTGCCTCGCGCAACGCTTCACGCATGACCGCCGCATCGCGCGCTTCACCGGTCAAGTCAATCAAGCGGCGCAAGCGTTTGAGCGAAAACGGCGGAACGGCTTCGCGCAGGTCTTCATGTAGCAACCGCAGGCGGCGCGCGGTCGTGCGCAGATCGTGCAAGCGTTTCGCACTGGGCTGACGCAAAAAGCGCGCTCGGGCCCGCTTGAAAGCATGCACGTCCGCTTTGACGAGTCCGAGGGCCCATTCCGCAATGCGATCGTCCGGCATCTGCGGTCCCTTACGCCTCTCGAAGGGACGGCTCCGCTGGGGGTTGACGACCGAACATATGTTCGATTAGGATGGGAGCCCATGCTACCGGCACGCACTGATTTTCAAGCTCTCAAAGCCCACTTGGCGGCCGTGGCTGCCGCCCCGCGTGCCGGGCGGGAGCAGCTCTTCTCGACCGCGATTCCGGCTGTCGACGCCTTGCTGGGCGGGGGGATCCCGTGCGGGTCGCTGATCACCCTCGAGGGCTGCGGGAGCGCCGGCTGCCGCAGCATTGCCGCCGCATTACTCGCCCAGGCGACACGCAGCGGGCTTGGCGCGGTCATCGACTGCGGCGAGCTCTATCCGCCCTCGCTGGAGGCTGCCGGCGTGCGGCTGGATCGGCTATTGATCGTTCCGGCCACGACACCGGTGGGCATGGCGCGCGCCGCCGATCTGCTGCTACGTTCGCGCACGGCGCGGGTGGTGGTCATGACTGCGACGGCGTTGCGTGCCGCCGTCTGGGCACGTCTCGCCGGTCTCGCGCAGAAGGCCGGCGCGGTGCTCGTGGTGCTCGCCTCGCGGACCATAGCCGAGCTCTCCGCGGTCGCGACCGTCTGCCTGTCATGTCGCATCGAGCGGGCCGTTATGCATGGCACACGGGGGCTCTGGGGCGTCTTTTGCGGCTTCGAATTGCAGGCCGACCTGCGTAAACACAAATTCAGGAATTCTTTAACTCCGTTTGTCGTCAATGGACTTCTAAGGAGTGAGCAATGATCGTATGCGTCCGAGCTTCTGATCTTTCGAGCGATGCCGTATGGCAAGAGCTCCTCGATGCGCTCGACGCGGTGACGCCGCTGATCGAAGATGTGCGCGCCGGCGTCGCGTTGCTCGACATGCAGGGAGCAGACGGCGATTTTGCCGCCTGGAGCCGTCGCATTCGCGCCGCGCTCATTCCCTATACGTTTTCGCCGTGCATCGGCGCAGGTCCCAATCGCTTTTGTGCTTTTGCCGCCGCATGGCATGGTGACGGCACGCTGATCGAAACAGGCCGCGAAGCGCAGGCGCTTGCAGCCATGCCGCTCGACGTGCTTGAACTCGAGGCCGATATCGTCGAACGCTTGCATTTGCTCGGCGTGACGACGCTCGACGCGCTCGCGGTGTTACCGCACGGGCCGTTCGTGCGCCGCTTCGGTCCGCAGGCCGCCCGTTGGCACGATGCGGCGCGGGGGATCGATCGCTCGCCGTTTACGCCACGTGGTCACGCGATCACGATCGAGGCAGCGATGCTCGGTGAAGGTTCGGCGCAGAGCGAGGCGGCCGTCATCTTCGCCCTGCGCGTCTTGATTGGCCGGGTTTGCAGCGATCTCGAGCGTTGCGGCAAGCGCGCGAGCGCGCTGCACGTCGATATCGAACTCGAGGATGCCGATACCGCGCACATCGACGTGCCGCTTGCCGCGGCGACCTCGCAAGAGCGCGCGATGCTCGACGTCGTGCGCGCCAAACTCGAGGGCGCACGTTTTACTGCGCCGATTTGCGGTTTGCGCGTACGCGCACTGGGGTTGGAAGAAGGCGGTGAACCGGTGCCGCTGCTTACCGGTGACGAGATCGATCGGGCGAACGTCGCGGTCACCTTGGCTCGGCTCGAAGCGATGCTCGGCGAGCCGGTGCGTCGCGCGCAGACGCGTGCCGCGCATCCGCTCGAAGAGCGTTTTGCTTACGAGCCGTTTACGCTGCCCAAACGCGATCCGGCCGGCCGCGTCGCGGCAAAGCCCCGGCTCGTACCCCAGTTGCGATTGCTCGCCGTGACCGAAATCGACGTGCGTCTGCGGCGAGGCGAGCCGGCAACGGTCGATGAGCGTGCGGTGCAGCGTTGCGCCGGTCCGTGGCGCATCGAAGAAGGCTGGTTTGCCGCACCGGTTGCGCGCGACGAATACGACGTGCAACTCGATACCGGCGAGATTCACCGCATCTACCGTCAAGGTGAGCGCTGGTATCTGCGCGGCTCGTATGATTAGGTGGCTTCGGAGTGACTTTAGACCGGCAAAGCTTTAGCTTTGACGGATAAAGTCCGATACGCCGAGCTCCATGCGTACTCGAATTTCACGTTTCTCGAAGGCGCCTCACATCCCGAAACGCTGGTAGCTCGCGCCATCGAGCTCGAGCTCTCGGCGATCGCGCTCACCGATCGCGACGGGCTCTATGGCGCCGTACGCTTTGCCGGTACCGCGCGCCGCGCGGGCATCGCAGCGATCATCGGCAGCGAGCTCACGCTCGAAGATACCACGCGCCTCGTGCTGCTGATCGAGGACGAACGCGGTTATGCCAATTTGTGTGAGCTGATTTCGTGCGCGCAACTGCGCGGCAGCAAAAGCGATGCACGATTGCAACTCGGGGATCTCGACGGCCGCAGCGATGGTCTGGTCGCGCTCAGCGCGGTGCCCGATCCGCAACGCATCGATACGTTGCGCGCGTTGTTTCGCGATCGTTGCTATCTCGAGCTCCAGCATCACCTTACGCCGGCCGACGCCGAACGCAACGACGAGCTCGTGCGACTCGCAAGGGCGATGCGCGTCGCGTACGTCGCAACCAACGGCGTCGTCTACGCGCAGCGCGAGGATGCGCAACTTGCCGATATTCTCACATGCGTCAAAGAAACGGTCACGCTGGACGCGGCACGTGCGCAACATCGCCTGCGTCCTAATGCCGAATATCATCTCAAATCCGCCGCGGCGATGCGCGCTATTTTTAGCGCGTATCCGCAAGCCGTCGATGCGAGCCTCGGGATTGTGGAGCGATGCCGGTTTCGTCTCGAACGGCTGACCGGACAATTTCCGCTCTTCCCTGTGCCTGACGGTTCGACGCGCCAGAGCTATCTGCGTGAACTGACGTATCGCGGCGCCGTCGATCGCTATGGCACGCCGTTCACGTCGAAGGTCGAGCGACAGCTGGAGTATGAACTCGGCATCATCGCCAAAATGGATCTCGCCGGGTACTTTTTGATCGTTTGGGATATCGTGCAAACGGCGAATCGACTCGGCGTGCTCTGCCAAGGGCGCGGCTCGGCGGCTAACTCCGCGGTGTGCTATGCACTCGGCATTACTGCAGTCGATCCGATCGGCATGGATCTGCTCTTCGAGCGGTTCATGTCGGAAGAACGCCAAGAGATTCCGGACATCGATATCGACTTCGCTCACCAGGACCGCGAGCAGGTCATTCAATACGTCTACGAACGCTACGGCCGCAGCAACGCGGCGATGGCAGCCGAGGTCATCTGCTATCGTACGCGCTCGGCGCTGCGCGACGTCGCCAAAGCGCTGGGCTTTACCGTCGACCAAACCGACGAAATCGCCAAGGAGTACGATGCGCGCGAATCACTGCCTGATGCTGCCGCGCAGTTCGGCGAGCGCGCGCAGCGTCTCGAAGAATTCTGTTGCCGCATCGACGGCTTCCCACGTCACATGGGCATTCACTCGGGCGGCATGGTGATCACGCGCGATCCGCTGATTCGTGTCGCCCCGATCGAATGGGCGACGATGCGCGACCGCACCATTATCCAGTGGGACAAAGACGATCTGCAAGACCTAGGCCTGATCAAAATCGACCTCCTCGGCCTGGGTATGCTCTCGTTGTTACGCGAGGCCTTTTCCATCCACAAGCGTTGCTGCGATGAGCCGCTTGCCCTGCATACGATTCCGGTGGACGACCAGGCGACCTACGACATGATTTGCAAAGCAGATACTGTCGGCGTGTTCCAAATCGAGTCGCGCGCGCAGATGTCGATGCTCCCGCGGATGAAGCCGCGCTGCTTTTATGACATCGTCATGCAGGTCGCCATTATCCGACCCGGGCCCATTCAGGGGCAGATGGTGCATCCGTTCTTGCGCCGGCGCGCGGGATTCGAGCCGGTGACCTATCCGCATCCGAAGCTAAAGCCGGTGCTCGAACGCACGATGGGTGTGCCGCTTTTTCAAGAGCAAGGAATGCGCATGGCGATCGAGGCGGGCGGCTTTACGCCGGGTGAAGCTGATGTGCTGCGCCGCGCGATGGGCCACAAGCGCTCGCACGAGCGCATGCAGGCAATCTATCCGAAACTCGTGGACGGTATGGTGGCCAACGGCATCGACCGAGCCGCAGCCGAGCAACTCTTCCACATGCTCGAAGGCTTCGCTGATTACGGCTTCCCGGAATCGCATGCCGCGAGCTTCGCCTTGCTGGCCTATGCGTCGGCCTATGTGAAGTGTCACCATCCGGCAATTTTCGCAGCGGCAATCCTCAACGTGCAGCCGATGGGATTTTATTCAACCGAAGTATTGGTCAACGATGCGCGCCGTCATCGCGTCGTCGTCAAGCCGGTGGAGGTCAATGCGAGCGAATATTGGTCCCACGTCGAAGTCGACGGCGCGTTGCGCCTGGGATTCCATCTCGTGCGCGGCTTGGGCAGCGCGCAGAAGGAGCGGCTCGAAGCGGCGCTTGCGGATGGACCGTTTGTCGATCTGCTCGCCTTTGCGCAGCGCACGCGGCTTGAAAAAGAGGCGATCGAAAATCTCGCGGTTGCCGGTGCGTTTGCGCCGTGGTATGGATCGCGCCGCGAAGCGATGTGGGCATTGCGCGCGCTCGACGAGCGTGAGGCGCGCGGTGAGCTCGGAAAGTTGATGGATGTCGAAGAACCGGTGGTACGCTTTCGAGCACTCGTCCCCAAAGTGGAGGCGGCGTTCGATCTATGGTCGACCGGCGTGACCGCCAAAGGTCAAGTGGTCGCGCACTTCCGCGCGAAACTCGACGAGCAGCGCGTGATCCCCGCGCATCGTCTGGAGGAAATGCCGAATCATCTCGTCTGCCGCGTAGGGGGACTGGTCATTACACGGCAACGGCCCGGCACCGCCAAAGGCTTCGTCTTTCTCACGCTCGAGGATGAGACGGGGCTGGTGAACGTCATCGTGCGGCCCGATATCTACGAGCGCTACCGGCGCGTCATCCGTATGTCCAACATGCTCGTCATCGAGGGCGTGTTACAAAGCGAGCAAGGAACGATCGACCTGCTCGCGCGTTCGGTCTGGACGTTCGACGACGAAGGCGTAACCGGTGGCGTACGCTCGCACAACTTTCATTGAGATGCTACGACTGCGCCGAGAGCCAGTTTTGGTAAACTTGTTTTGCCGCCGGCTGAAGCTCAACGCCGGACGGCAAACGATAACCCGGCACCGGCGGCGGCATGTCGAAGCGCCGGAATCTTTGGAGAAACGGATCTTCCCTCGGCACGTAGCAGAACCGCCACGGGATATCACCCTCTTCGAGTTTTCCGTCCATATATCGGAGCGTATACCTTCCGCCGTCGTAACAGTCGTAGCCGCGCGTTCTTGACCCCTCATTTGGATAAATGATTCCCTCGCCACGCCGAGGCTCGCCCGGCAGCCCCGAGACCTGCATCTGAAATGGCTCCGGCGTACCCGGGCCTTGGTTCGGATCGATCGTCGCGATTGCAAGCGCCGTGCTCTGTGCGTTGAGTTGCTGGGCCTCATGCTGGAACGCAACCTGTTGCTGCGCCAGTTCCTCGGCTAGCGATCCCGCCTGCTGCTTTTTGGGTGCGCTTCGCGGCACCGGCGTTCCGTTCGGCGTAATGCGTGCAAGTTCGGTCGGCTGCGCTTGCGGCTGCGGAATCGTCCGGCGTGGCGCCTGTTGCGGCTTGGACCGCGCCGGCTGCGCGCGCCCGCCGATATTCAGCGAGGACGACGACACCGTGATGAGCTCCACCGGCTGCTGCTGCACGGTGACGATCACGTGCGTACGAAGCGCGATGACCCACGCGAGAAGCATCCATGCCATCAGGTTCGCAAAGCCGGAAACGAGAAGCGACCACACCAAAGTGGTGCGGTCATCGTTGCGTTCTCGAAGATCGTCTCGTTCGGTGATCATGCCGTGTAAGCGCTGACTATGGATTTCCGTGAAGCCACGCTTCGTACACTTCTCTTTCTATCGGCCAAAGATACGTTCCTGAAGGCAGCTGATACCCTGTCGGTGGCTCGAGAATATCGATCTGCCGCACGTGGCGTGCGACCGGGTCATTACTCGGCGGATAGCAGAATGGCCACGGAATGTCTCCGACTTCCGTGCCGCCGCTGGGATAGAGCCAGGTGTATTCGATGTAGTAGCAGTGCGCCCCATGATCGCTGAGCCAACCCCGCAGCGCCCGATAGTAGCCCTCCCCTCGGTCTCGGAGATTCGAGTTCCCGGAAAAGTTTATCCGATACTGGCGCGTCGCCGATTGGCGCTGATTTGGATCGATCGTCGCGATCGAGAGCGGCGCCTGCTGCGCGTTGAGCTGCTGCGCCTCGTGTTGAAACGCAACCTCTTGTTGCGCGAGTTCCTCCGCGAGCGTTCCTTGTTGCTGCCTTTTCGGTGCGCTGCGCGGCTCCGGCGTCCCGTTCGGCGTGTTGCGCGCCAGCTCGGTGGGCTGGGCTTGGGGATGCGGAATCGCTCGTCGCGGTGCCGGTTGCCGCTGTGGCTGCGGCTTCGGCGCTGGCTGTGCGACGGCTTGCTGATTGGACTGCTGCGGTACCGGGTGCGTTTGCTTTGCGATGTTAATCGACGACGAGGTCACCATGAAGGTTTGTTCCGGACGGTCTTGCACGGTTGACATGGCGTGCATACGTAAGGCCGCGACCCACGCAACCAGCATCCACGCCATGAGATTCGCAAAGCCGGAAACGAGAAGCGACCACACCAAGGTGGCGCGGTCATCGCTGCGTTCTCGTTCTTCATCGAGTTCGGTGATCATGGGGTCGCCGGCTTCATTACAGCAAGCGTAATCGTAACGCTGCCTGAGAGCGATGACTTCCACCGGGACCGGGCGGGAGCCCCTCCCAGCGGGGCGAACCTTAGCGGCACGATGGACCAGCACCCCGAATTCGATCGATCCGACGACGAACGCCGCCAGCAAAACCTCACGCGCACATTGATTTGGATCGGGGTCGCGGGCCTCGGCGCGGCGCTGGCCTTTACGGTCGTGCGCGTCCTCTTGAGCCGGCGCCCGGCCGATCCCACGAGCGAGCGCATTCAGCAGCTGATCGACGAGGCAAACCACTTGCTCAAGACGCTTGACGAACAGAGAACCAGCGCGTAACAGCGCTGCGCCGGTTGCAATCGGCGCCGAGTACGACCTCGCGTTCACCGACTTGCTGGCTAACGGCCAGGCGGTCGGACGAGCCGGCGGAATCGTAGTTTTTTGTTTTGGTCCACTACCGCAAGAACGTGCGCGCGTCCGCATTACCGCGGTCAAACCCCGCTACGCGATCGCCGCGCTTGTCCGCGTACTCGCCCCTTCGACGTTTCGCACGACGCCTTTTTGTCCGGTCTTCGGCGCCTGCGGCGGCTGTCAGCTGCAGCACTTGAGCTATCCCGCGCAACTGACCTGGAAAGCCGACACCGTCCGCGGCGCGCTCCAGCGCATCGGCGGATTCGCCGACGCGACGGTGCGCGATACCGTGGGCATGACCTACCCTCGCGCCTATCGCAACAAGATGTCACTCGTCGTCGAGCAGCGCGGCGCGACGCCGACGATCGGCTTTTATCAGCAGCGCTCGCACGAGGTGGTGCCGATCGACGCCTGTCCGATCGTGACGCCGCAACTCAGTGATTACATCGGCCGCCTGAACCGTTCGCGCGCCGCGCCCGAGATTGCCGACGCCTTGGCCGTTACCAAACACGTCGTCGCGCGCAACGCGCGCTCGAGCAACGAGTCGGTCGTGACATTAACGAGCGTCCGCCTTGCACCCGAGATCGCCCGCGCTGCTGAATCCCTGATGCGGGTTTTTCCCGGCGCCGTCGGGCTGACGAATTCATACGATCTCAATAGCGAGAATGCGATCATGGGCCGCAAGCACCGCACGCTCGTCGGACGTTCAGAGATCGAAGAGGTGCTCGACGGGGTGCGCTACCGCGTCTCGGCCGGATCGTTTTTCCAAGTCAACGTCGAGATCGTGGGCCGCATCTTCGACTTCATGCGTTCGGGCCTCGAACACCCGCGGCGTATCGTCGACCTCTATTGCGGTGCAGGAACGTTCGCGCTGTNNGCGAGGAGAACGCGCAAGCCATTGGCGAGGCCGAGGGAAACGCTGCGCTCAACGGGCTCGAGAATTGGGTGCGCTTTCGGTCGGGCCGCGTTGAAGAGGTCGTGCGCACGCCCGAGGCCCAAGCGGCGATGCGTGAAGCCGACATCATTTTTCTCGATCCCCCGCGTAAGGGGAACGATGAGGTCACGCTTGGTGCAATTGCCGAGGCGAAGGCCCCGTTCGTCTGGTATCTCTCCTGCGATCCAGCCACGTTGGCCCGGGATTTGAAGTTCCTCGCCGCCAATGGATATCGGCTCGGCATCGTGCAGCCGTTCGACATGTTCCCCCAGACCGGGCACGTGGAGACGCTGGTGACGCTGTATCGCGAGACCGAGGAACCCCCGGCGCTGGCCGAAGCCTTCGAGGACGTTTCGCCCCCGAACTGGCCGCAGGACGAGTTCGCCCACAACCAATCGGAGTATCCCGACTTTGTCATCCGAGAAAATTGACGTTCGCTACGTAGCCAAGCTGGCGCGCATCGCGTTGACCGACGACGAGGTCGAGCGGTTCGGCGCGCAACTCGGCGATCTGCTCGAGCACGTCGATTCGCTGGCAAAGCTCGACGTATCCGCCGTCGCCGCTACCGCACAGGTGGTGGAGTCGCGCAACGTCGAGCGCGATGATGCGCTCGTGCCGTGCCTCGACCGCGATGTCGTACTGGCTCAAGCACCGCAGCGCCAAGGCGGATTCTTCCGCGTGCCTCGGATCATCGCCGAATAAAGGAACCGCCCCGTGTCGAACACACCGATCGAACGTAACGCCGCGCAGATCGCGCGCGACGTCAACGCACGTACCCTTTCCGCCGCCGAGGTCACCGAGGCGATGCTGGCGCACGTCGACGCTGTCGACGTCGCGGTTGGGTCGTATCTTACCGTGCTCCGCGATCAGGCGCGTCAAGCCGCTGCTCGCGTCGATGCGCGGATCGCCGCGGGCGAACGCCTTCCACTGGCCGGCGTTCCGCTGGCAGTGAAAGACAACATGTGCGTCACGGGAACGCGCACGACCGCCGGGAGCAAGATTCTCGAACATTGGGTCGCACCGTACACGGCAACCGCGGTCGCGCGGCTGCTCGAGGCCGGGTGCATTCCAGTGGGCAAGACCAACATGGACGAGTTTGCGATGGGCAGCTCGTGTGAAAATTCGGCGCTGGGTGTGACACGCAACCCCTACGATCTTTCGCGCGTGCCGGGCGGTTCGAGCGGTGGTTCGGCTGCGGCGGTCGCCGCGTATGAAGCGGCGATCGGCATCGGCAGCGACACCGGCGGTTCGATTCGCGAGCCGGCGGCGTTCTGCAATCTCGTTGGATTCAAACCGACCTACGGGCGCGTCTCACGCTACGGCTTGATTGCATTCGCTTCGAGTCTGGATCAGATCGGGCCGTTCGGGCGCACGGTCGAAGATTGTGCGCTTACCTACGACGCGATGGGCGGTCACGATCCGATGGATTCCACCTCGATCGACCGTCCGTTGGAAACGACCGCGGCGCATCTGCGTAGCGATCTGTCGGGCGTTCGCATCGGCATCGTCAAGCAGTTTGCAACCAGCGCGCTGGGTGCCGAGATCGACGCGGTCTACGCCCAGGCCTATCGCGATCTCAAAGCGCTCGGCGCAACCCTGGTCGAGGTCGAACTGCCGACCGCTGACCACGGCCTTGCAACGTATTACTTGATCGCGCCGGCGGAATGCTCGTCGAATCTCGCGCGCTTCGACGGCGTGCGATACGGTTTGCGGGTCGACGGCCCCGATGTGAACGATATGTACGAGCGGACTCGCGCTGCGGGCTTTGGCCCGGAAGTAAAGCGCCGTATCCTCATCGGCACCTACGCTCTCTCGACCGGATACTACGACGCGTACTACGTCCGCGCGCAAAAAGCGCGCACGCTCATCGCCCAGGATTTTGAACGCGCCTTTGCTTCCTGCGATCTGATCGCGTGCCCGGCGGCGAGTTCGCCCGCTTTTCAGTTCAATGCCAAGAGCGATCCGTACAGCATGTATTTGATGGACTATTACACCATTCCGATGTCGCTTGCCGGCTTGCCGGCGCTTTCGATTCCGTGCGGCTGGGTGACGCCGCCCGGTGGAGATCGGCCGATGCCGATGGGCCTCCAGTTGTGCGCTCCGCTCTTCGCGGAGCGTCCGCTCCTTGCCGCGGCGCACGCGTACGAGCAGAAAACCAAACACGCGCTCAAGCACAAACCGACTTTAACCGAGGTGGTTGGCTAATGGGCGAGTGGGAAGCAGTCATTGGCATTGAGTGCCACGTCGAGCTCAAAACGAAGACCAAGATGTTCTGCGGGTGTGCGAACGAGTTCGGCGGCGAGCCGAACACCAAGGTGTGTCCGGTCTGTCTCGCGCTGCCCGGCGCGTTGCCGGTGGCAAATAAGGTGGCGATCGAACACATGATTTTAGCGGGTCTTGCGTTCGGTTCAGCGATACCTGAATTTTCGAAGTTCGATCGGAAGAACTACTTCTATCC
>PMUE01000307.1 GCA_003167055.1 Vulcanimicrobiota bacterium
GCGACTCGTGCCCTATGTCATGCCGCCTAACGGAAGTAGCGCGAGTTCGCGTGAGTTCTCGTTTCACAGTTTGAAGAATTCGCGTGCGCGCTTTGTGACCGCTATCGATGTCACCGCCGGACGCCTTGTGAGCGCGAGCGGATTGCTCGGGCTCGGACAGGATCTCTCGCCGGCGATTCTCGCGATGCTGGTTGAGTTGCTTGTCACGCGCGGGCTGCTGCGCTGGCGCGATCCGTCGTTGCCGGCGCTCGAGTATACGCCGCTCGACGGGACGGCGCTGGCGTGGCGAACCGATGACGACGGGCTCGTGCGCGTCCATCTCGCGCAGCACCCGCACGCGGTGCTGCTTCCAACCGCGCCGCTGTGGTACGTCGATCCGCCGGCCAACCGTGCCGGTCCAGTTGAGCTGAACCTTCCGGCGGAACTGGCGGCAACGATCGCGCGTGCACCGGCGTTCTCACCCACGCAAGCGCAGCGCGTGCAGATCGCACTGCATCGCGTCTTGCGCGGTAACGGTATCGAAGGTCCCGCGCACGATCTTGCCGTGCACATCGATGAGCGCGAGCCACAACCGGTGCTGCGCCTTTCCGCCACCGAAGGCGGACGCGCCGGGGGCGGCGTCGTCTTCGCCTATGGCGACCAACTCGTGCCGCCAAGCGATCCGCGCGATACGATTCGCGTCACCAACGGCGAGAGCCTGAAGGTATGGCCGCGCGATCGTGCCTTCGAACGCCGCGCGCAGGAACGGCTCGTGCAGCTCGATTTCCCTCCATATGGCGAAGACGCATGGCTGCAATTCCTCGAGCGCGATGCGCCGCAGTTGCGTTACGAGGGCTGGCGAATCGAAACGATGCCGTCGTTTCCGTTTCGTATCGTCGAAGCGGGCGATGAGTGGAGCGCGGAGGTCTACGAGAGTGGCGCCGCGCAATGGTTCGAACTCGAACTCGGCATCGACGTCGACGGCACGCGCGTTTCGCTCTTGCCGGTGCTGATCGATGCGCTCGGACGCAGCGGCCTCGATCTCGACGCGGATCCCGCGACGCTCGCGCGACGCGAGACACCGTTCGTTGGACGTGTGCCGGGCGGCGGGTACGTTGCATTGCCGGTCGATCGCGTTGCGCGCGTGTTGGCGACGCTTGGCGGACTCTTTGGCGATCGCCGCAGCGGGCAGAAAGCGCGCGTGCGCGTGCCGATGTTGCAAGCGGCATCGCTCGCGGCAGCGGGCGGAATCGCGACGCGCTGGAACAACGCGCCGTCGATTCGCGCGATGCTCGACGATCTTGCGCAGTACGCTTCCCGGCAGATCGATATTCCGACGGCATTCGCGGGCGAGTTGCGACCCTATCAACGCGACGGTGTCGCGTGGCTACAAACGCTACGCGAACATCACGCGGGCGGTATTCTCGCCGACGATATGGGTTTGGGCAAAACGGTCGAGGTCATCGCACACGTGGCGCTGGAACGCGCGGCCGGTCGCTTGATTCATCCGGTGCTGGTCGTCTCGCCGACGAGCGTTGCGCCGAACTGGCGCGCCGAGATCGCCCGCTTTCTGCCCGATGCGCGTGTGCTCGCACTCACCGGCGCCGATCGCGCCGATCGCTTCGCGCAGGTTGGCGATGCAACGTTCGTGCTCACCACATATGCGCTGCTGCTGCGCGACATCGAGGCGCTCACTGCCTTCGAGTGGTCGATCGCCGTCTTGGACGAAGCGCAAGCAATCAAGAATCCGCGGTCGAAGGTCGCGCTGGCCGCGTCGCGCTTGCACGCCGCACAACGCCTCGCACTTACCGGCACACCGATCGAAAACCATCTCGAAGAGTTGTGGTCGATCTACGCCTACGCGGTGCCCGGGTTGCTGCCCGAACGCGCGCGCTTCACGCGCCTCTTCCGTACGCCGATTGAAAAGCACGGGAACGCGGATCGCCGCGCCGCACTCGGTGCGCGGATCGCGCCGTTCTTGCTGCGTCGGACGAAAGAAGGCGTCGCGCAAGAACTGCCGGAGAAGACCGAGATCGTGCAGCGCGTCCCACTCATCGGACGGCAGCGCGATCTCTACGAGACGATTCGTCTCACCATGCACAAACGCGTGCGCGACGAAGTCGAACGCCGCGGGCTCGCGCGCAGCCGCATCGTCGTGCTCGACGCACTGCTCAAGCTGCGCCAAGTCTGTTGCGATCCGCGCCTGCTCAAACTCGACGCGGCCGCCGGCATACACGAATCGCAAAAGCTTGATGCGCTGCTCGAAATGCTCGAGAGCCTCCTCGACGATGGGCGGCGCATCTTGCTCTTCTCGCAGTTCACCTCGATGCTCGATTTGATCGTACCGGAGCTAGCGAAGCGCAACATACCGTTCGTCGAGCTGCGCGGCGACACGCGCGATCGCGAAACGCCGGTCGCGCGCTTCCAAAACCGTGAGGTGTCGCTGTTTCTCATCAGCCTGCGAGCCGGCGGCACCGGGCTCAATCTCACCGCTGCCGACACGGTCATCCACTACGATCCGTGGTGGAATCCTGCTGTCGAACGCCAGGCCACCGACCGCGCTCATCGCATTGGCCAAGATCAGCACGTCTTCGTCTATAAGCTAATCGTCGAAGACTCGGTCGAGGAGCGGATCCTCGAATTGCAAGAGCGCAAGGCTGCGCTTGCTGCGACGTTATTCGACGAAGCCGCCGGCCCAACGGTGGACCTCGATCTGGCCGACATCGATCGCCTGTTCGCCTAAAAAGCAATAATAGTCAATATAGCGGAGCGCGCCTTACTTACGGTAAAGAGCGTTTTCATGCAAAAATTCGTCTTTAGTCTCATCGCCGTGGCGATACTCGTTGCGGCCCCAGTGTCGAGTCAGGCCGGTTCGGTCAACGCAATTGCAACGCTTGACTTGCGCAACAAATCGGACCAGTGCGTCTGGTGGAATATCCCCGCGACGACCGCCACGGGCAGCAACCAAAGCGGTGACGTAAAACCTGGCCAGTCCACCGTGATTTCGATAATGAGCGCATCCTATTCTTCAAGCCGAAGAATCAATGCAAAAATCGTGAACTGCTCCAATAATCAGCTGATCATCGAAAGATACGACTACGTTCCGATCTCGGGCAGATCCGAACTCAGCGTCCACGGCAATCAGAGCAGCGGCTACATCATGCGTCACGGTCCGTAGCGCCGCAACACACGCAGCGCGCGGAGCGTATTCCACCGACTCGGTTCACCCACCGATTCGCCGGCTGAAAAGGCAAGCGCCTCGTCGTACGCGCGATCGAGGCGCCATCGACCGTCGGCCTCTCGCTTTCCCTCGATGAAATGCACGGCCTCGCGCATGCGCGGGTCGGGCTGGACATCGGCGTTTCTGAAGTAATCGAGCGCGCGGAGCACATCGTAGTGGTAGCGCGGCGGAAACGCGAGCTCGAGAAATTCGGGATTGGCGACTGCGCCGGTGGAGCGTCGCCGAAAGAGACTACGCTCCCCCAAGTATGCTTCGCCGCGCCGTCGCGCAGTTGCAAGTTCCGGCGCAGACCCAACGGCACGTTCGTACTCGAGCAGCCCCTCCAGCACGCAGATCGTGGTGTGGAACGACGAGCGCGCACTTTTCGGCGCGTCGCAATTCCACCCGCCGTCAGCGAGCTGCTCGCCGATGAGCCGGCGCGCGAGGCGCTCCGTCGGGCGACCGAAGTACGCCCCAAGCGCGAGCACGCCGCCGTTGA
>PMUE01000357.1 GCA_003167055.1 Vulcanimicrobiota bacterium
CGATCGAGCCCCCGTCGAAGGTGACGCGCCCGTCGAGCGCGGCTTCGAGTTCGCTCGCCGGTATCGACACGTTCTTGCTGACGCCGAAGATATCGGCGAAGACGAGGCGCACGAAGCGTACGTTGCGCTCTTTGGCCGCCTTGATGACGTCGCGCTTAGTGTTGGTTGTGGAGTGCATCAATCGCAATCGCTAGACGAAGAGTGAGTTGATCGTGCGCGCTCTCGAGCGAGCGGCCGCAGATATCGGTGATCTGACGCAGACGATAGAATACCGTGTGGCGATGAACGTTGAGTTCGGAAGCGGTCGTCTTCACGTTCTGCCCGGTTGCAAAGTAGAGCGCGAGCGTGCGCTCGAGTTCGGTTTGGTGCTTCTCGTCGTAGGNNCACTTGCGCCGCGATAGAGCAACGGGTACGCGCCGAGCTCGTCATACGACGCGACGCGACCAACGCCGTAGATCCGGCGCGCGATGGCCAGCGCGGCTTCGGCCGCGGCGACGCCGCGCTGCGCCTCGAGCGCAGCCGTGCTCGCCGACACGCCGCCGGTGAGACGCAATCCGGGTTTGCGTTTGGTCGCGCTCTTGGGTAAAAGCAACGCAGCGGTCTTGGCATTTTCCGCATCGACTTCACGTGCCGCGGGCATCAGTACGATCAGCGTGACGCCGCGTTCGATGATGCCGACGTCGGCTTCACCGGAACGAAACGTATCTGCGGCGAGGGCGCGCAGGTCGGCCAGCGCCGGCGCGTGATCCTCATCCGTCCCCGCCTCAGCTTCGAGCGCTACACAGACGTAGTGCGCGGCGAGCGCAATGCCGCGGGCAGCGGCGTCTTCGCGCGCCGAACTGACTTCGTGATAAGCGCCCGCGATCAGGCGTTCCCAAAATGTCCGGCGGCGGCTGCGCCCGCCGTCGGCTTCACGTGAAAGCTCGAGCGCAATGGCGGAGGCCGCCAACCGGACGACCCAAGTGAGGTCCTCGTCGATCCCGCCCGCTCCCGGGAAGACCGAGAGGTAGCCCAGGGCGATCGAGCCTGCGGCAATCGGCACCGTGTGCGCCCGGCCGTTCTTCAGACCCCGAGCGGTGGCCGGGAGGCTGCCCTTTCCGGCGGTTGCGACGTGGCGCCACTCGGCGTCCTCGACCAGGACGCCGACCCCGGCGGCGTCGGAAAGATGGGCGGCAAGCGCTTTCGCGCCTCCACCGGCCGCCGCAATGCGGGCAAAATCTTCCGCAAACTCGACAATCCGGTCGGGGGTCATCGGCCGCTTGTTCGGCGAATACGCCGATACTTCTTGGAGATGGATCCTAAAGTTCTGCGCGAGGCCGTAGCCTCGATGTATCAGGATACGCCCGATGCGGTCGTGTTGTATGACAAGACCGGGCATACTATTGCCGCCAACGAAGCCGCCCAGACGCTAACCGGATACAACCCCGAGCAGTTCATCGGATCGCCCTACCGCCGCCACGTCAGCGAAGACGCCGACCTTTCTCGCATCGACCTTGCGATGAAGACCGCGCTGGCGGGTGGGACCGACCACTTCGATACCACCGCGAGACATCGCGACGGCAGCGTGATCCCGGTCGAATGCTACACCTTTCCGGCTCGCTTCGGCAGCGAGGTGGTCGGCGTCTTCGTGCAAGCGCGCGACATCGTGGCGCTGCGCTCGGCCGAACTCTCGCTCACGATCAATCAAGAGAAGTTTCGCTCGCTCTTTGAATACCACCCCGACGGCATCATGGAGCTCAAAAGCTCGGGTGCGATCTCGCGCGTCAATGTGGCGCTCGAAGGCGAGACCGGATTCTTTGGCGAGCGCGTGGTCGGCAAACCGTGGACGGAATTGATCGCGCCCGAACGGCGTGAATCAGCGCAAGAGCTGTTGCGCGCCGCCATGCGTGGTGAAGCGGTCGAAGCCGACTTGCTACTCCTCGATCGTCTCGGCAACCGGCTCGACGTGCAACTCAAACTCGTGCCCCTCCACGTCTCCGGGGAAATCACCGGCGCCTACGCGATCTTCAAGAACGTCGCTGCGCAACGCGCTGCCGAGCGCGCCATCGCCGCGCAGAGCGAACGGTTGCGGCGTCTCGTAATGGTGGCCGCTTCCGGACATGAATCGCACGAAGTGCAGATCGACGAAGCGCTGGCACTTGGCGTCGAGATGTTCGGCTGGGATATCGGCTACGTCGCGCAATACCAACGCGACCGCGTGCTGTTGCGCAACGCGTCAGGCGAGGCGCTCATCACCAAGGGAACGATCTATCCGACTCGGGCGTCGTTCGCGCATCACGTCATGGAACGCCGCGGCCCGTGTTTCGTCCCCGATATGGACGCGCCGCAGCATCGCGACGATCCGATTCGCGTGACGACACCGTGGCGCTCGTACTTTGGCGTGCCGCTCACGGTGTTCAGCGAGTTCTACGGCGCCCTGGTTTTCGCGGGTCGCGCGCCGCGCGACGAGACTATCGATCCGAGCGAACGCGACCTGGTGCAGCTCATCGGCCTCTTCGTCTCGGCCGCGCTCGAACGCGCCGCGCAGAAAGAGCGCATCGAGCAGATGGCGTTCAACGACGCGCTCACCGGCCTGCCCAATCGCGTGCTCTTCAACGACCGCATTGAACAAACGATCGCGACCGCGCGCCGCTACGGCCGCGGTTTCGCCGTCATGTACCTCGACGTGGACCACTTCAAGGCCGTCAACGACAAGTATGGTCACGCGGTCGGTGACGCGGCGTTGCAAGAAGTCGCACATCGCTTGCGCCTGGCAACCCGGGAATCCGATACGATTTCGCGTTTCGGCGGCGACGAATTCGTGATCTTACAACCGATTGTGGACGGACCGAGTGATGCCGCCGATCTGGCGCGCAAACTCAACGTTGCGATGCAGGAGCCGGTGGTGGTCGACGGCGTGCCGCACAAGGTACGTTTGAGCATCGGCATCGCGCTCTATCCCAGCGACGGCTCGACCATCGAGACGCTGATGGAGGCTTCCGACCGCGCGCTCTACCGCGCCAAGAAAGAAGGCCGCAATCGTTGGGCCTTCGCCGATGCGGAGACGGCACGCCGCACGCTGACCAAGCCGCGCATCATGACCCGAGAAGCTGCGGAATAAACTGTCCCGCCACGTAGAGGAGCGACAGTAGCCCGATCAGGATCGCCGTCGCCCAGGCAATCGCGTTGGCGAGCGGGCCATTGGTGTGCTCGCCCATCACCGATTTGCGGTTGATGATAATGAGCATCAGCACGAGTTCAGCCGGCAGTAAGATCCCTTGCAGCACCTGCGCGAAGAGAATCATTTGCAGGAGCGGCAGATGCGGGGTCAACACGAAACCCGCGCCCAAGACGAGCCCGGCGGCAAAGAGCACGAAGAACACCGGCGCCTCGGAGAATTTTCGGTTGACGGCGGCTTCGAATCCGAGCGCTTCGCAGACGATATAGCTGGTCGAGAGCGGCAGCACCGTGGCGGTGAAAAGGCCAGCGTTGAGAATGCCGAAGGCAAAGATCAGCGCAGCGAACTCGCCCGCGATCGGACGCAGCGTGACCGCGAAGTCTGCTGCTTGCTGCGGGTTGAGATGGCCGCCGTGCTGATTGACGACCCAGATCGTCGCGGCGCTTGCGATCTCCATGAACGCGGCGAGCGCAATCGCGAGGATCGAGCCATTGATTACGTCGGCGCGCGCCAGCGGTAATTCGTCGACGCGCGTACCCTTTTCGACAACCGCCGACTGTAGAAAGAATTGCATGTAGGGCGAGATCGTCGTACCGATGATGCCGACGACCATCGCGACCCAGCCCGCCGTGTGCCATTCAAACGTCGGGACCAGCGTTCCGTGTATGACCTGATGCCAGTCGGGTTTGGCAAGGATTGCCGAGAGGATGTAGGTGAGATAGATCAGCGATGCGGCGACAAAGACGCGTTCCACGATCTTGTTGTTGAAGCGCAGGACGAAGAAGAAGACCACGAACAGGGCGACCGGAACGGCGATGTAGCGCGAGATGCCGAAGATCTCGGACGCTGCTGCGATGCCGGCGAACTCGGTTGACGTGATTAGCGTATTGATGAGGAAGAGCACGAGCATCGAGAGTACCGAAATGCGAACGCCGAAGTTCTCGCGTACCAACGCCGCGAGCCCTTTGCCGGTAACGATCCCCATGCGCATCGACATCTCTTGCACAATGATCAGCGCAACGGCGAGCGGCATGAGCACCCAGATGATGCTGTAGCCGAACTGCGCGCCGGCCTGCGAATAGGTCAAGATGCCGCCGGCATCGTTGTCGNNTGCGAATAGGTGGCGATGCCGCCAACGTCGTTGCCCGCGGAGGCCGTGACGAAACCCGGCCCCAGAACGGCCGCGACCAAGAGTAACGAGCGCCAAGGCGTGCGGCGGCGCTGCAGCTCCGGGGGAGCTGCGTCGCTAACCGGCGATGCCTGCATTGGGGTGATGCGATCGGCGATGGGCGGTAAACTTGGGCAGTTTGCGCGCCATGTCTTCAGGCATGATCGCATCGATTGCATCATCCACGGTTACGATCCCGAGCATCTTCCCCCGATCGTCGACGA
>PMUE01000009.1 GCA_003167055.1 Vulcanimicrobiota bacterium
TTCCGAAGCGACGCCCGACATGCCCTGGCACGCCGATCGGCCCGCGATTGCGGTGTATTCAACGATTGCGTCCGATGGACGCTTGCCGGCGCAACTGCGCGCCCAGGCGCGAGCCGCATCCGATGCGACCCGCGCGCTGGTGATGGCGCACAAAGAATCGCGCGCCTTCGGTCCGTTCGACGGTTCGAGTTATGCCGACGCCGCGGGACCGACAATCCATGCGCCGCTCAGTGCGAAGCAGATCGATCCCTGGGCGTCGGACGGCATCAGCGAGACGAACAACGCCTTTTACGACAGCGTCGATCAGGCGAAGTTCGTCCGCGCTGTTGCCTAGTGCACGTTTAGTACGTCATCGGTCCGCAGGTCGACGAGTCGGTCCACGTGCCGCTGCAATCGTACAGCGTGATGTCGGTATCGTAGCCGTAGGCCTGGCCGAGTTCCAGGTACTCGTTGAGCGTGATGTAGCCCATCGCATAGAACTCGACGATCGTATTCGTTTCCTTTTGCGAATACGGCGGCGTTGCGGTCGGTGTCGGTGATGGCGTCGGTGTCGCTGTCGGCTTTGCTGTCGGCGACGCCGTCGGTGACGCGGTTGGCTTCGCTGTCGGCGACGCCGTTGGCGACGCGGTTGGCGACGCCGTGGGCGAAGCGGTTGGCGACGGGGTCGGCGACGGTGAGGTTGTCGCAGTGCCGCCCTCGAGCTGCTTGACCATGTCGTAGATGGCAACCATCTGCGGACCTGACTTCAGCGCGTAGCTCGAGTTGTTGTAGCCCCACCAATCCCAGCAGCCGTTGGAGTTGCTGCCGCCGGTCGTTTGATACGGATAGAGCACGATGATGTTGTTGGTGTCCGCCCACTGGTCGAGACCGGATTCGGTCACGAAATCCGTCCCGATTGCGGCCTGGTACATCGCGCATCCGGAAAGCGCCACGACCAGCGAGCACTGCGTGCCGCTCGCACAGCTCTTCGGGACGAAGACCCAGCCGTTGGTGTCGAGGTCATTCGAACCGCCGCCGAACGGATCTTGATTGAAGTTCAGCAGCGATCCGGTCAGCGTGCCGGTGTTCTTTGCGGTGAGCGTCCCGAGGAAGAGTGAGAGCCAGGTCTGCTCGGAGTCGTACACCGTGCTCCCTTGATCGCACATGATCATATACGGACTCGATTCCGTGCCGCACGCGACCGTGCCGTACGGCGACTCCCAACCGTGCTCCGCGGCGAACGTGTTGTCGTATTTCACCGTCGCGCCGTAGTGTTGGTACTCGGTCTGGAGGTCGTTCATCGTCTTGGGATTGACCACCGTGTCGGCCGTACCGGACCACAAATACACGTTTTGCCCGCTGATATTGCTCACCGGGTCCATCCCGGATGTATTTTGATTGGAGCTGATGTAGCTCTCCGAGGCTGAAAGCTCGCTGCCGTATAGCCCGGCGCCGCCGCAGTCATCTTCGGCGGTTGCTATGCTGTCTTGCGCGCAGTAATCGGGACCGCCGGCATAAATCGCGGCGCCTTTGAACGTTCCGGAATACGCGAAGTGCAGTTGCACGGCCATGAAGCCGCCTGACGAGATGCCGGCGACGTAGACGTGCGCCGGATTGATGTTGTAACTCCCGAGCGTCACCACGCTCGACGCATACGGACGAGGCTCGGTTTTCGGCAGCATGCCCGATGAGCCCGAGGACGGGCTGCCGCCGCCGCTACCGCCGCTACATGCGGCAACCGCCGCGATGATGCACAGAATAAAGAAAGGTCGCAAAGTCATATCGTTCCCCCCTATGGCATTCTGAGCGTTTCCTAGGAGGCACCGACACACCCAAACGAACGTGTTTTTGGTTGAACTACCAAGAAGCCGTTTGGGCTACCACGAGCTTAGAATTTATAGTCGAACTTAAACGCGCCGAATTGGCTCGAATAGCCGCTGCCGAGCGAAAGACCGTAATCGACGGTGAGAATCAGATGGTCCTTGCTCAGCTGGAAGCCGCCGTACGTCCGATACAGCACGCTCGGGAACGAACTCGTGATGACGAACGGGGCAACGCCCGCGGGTGATCCCTGGAAGGTCGAAGCAATCGACCATTGGTTGCTGGTGAACGCGCTGACGCTGGCGTTCAGATACGGACGAAACAGCGTATCGCCCTGGTGAAATGTTCCGCCGAGCTCAATGCCGGGCGTCACGATCCCGAGCATCTTGCTCATCGAGGCCATGTTCAGTCCGACGGCCCCTGCGCCGGTTTCGCTGACCGCAGGGCGATTCACGAAGAGGGCATCGAGGTTGCCGTAGGGCTTGAAGTAGAAGTTTCCGCTATCGCCGACATGGGAAACGCCGGCGCGCGCATCGAGGTTCAACGATCCGCTGCGGCTCGAAGCGACGAAGCCCGGAAGCGGCGCACGCAGCGTGCTGAGCCAATCGTAACCGAACGAAAGACCTTGCGAGAAACTCGTTCCACCGTGCTGCTGCTTCCAAGCGATGCCGGCGTTGACGCCGTTCGACTGCGTCGAGGCGCCTCCGTCATCGACTGCGACAGAGCCGTGCGTGTAGCCGAGCGCGGTATCGACGAACCGGCCGCCGCCGAGCGAGCGCTGCTGCCCACCCTCGATGCCTTGCGAACTTCCGGTAAACCCGAGGGTGCTCGAGGAATACGACTGCTGATCGCTCTGCCCGAGCGCGCGCGACCACGAGCAGGGCATCTCCGCGCCGAGATAATTTTCGCCGACCGGGCGGTAGCAACTGAAGAGACTGTTCGTAAAATCGAGCTGCGACAGCATCCCCGGCGTCGCGGACGCTAGATAGCTGCCCGGGCTCAAATGATTGAGCGCTTGCGCGTAAGTCGTACCGGGGTCGAGCGTGCTCAAGTACGTCATCAGCGGCCCAAGTCCGCCCAAACTCCCCGACGCCCACGCGTTTTCGAAATGCGTTCCGATCGCGTTTTGGTTCGCGTTCAATTGCGGGAACGCGTAATGCACGCCGTCGATCGAAATCGCGACCGCGTTGGAACTCACGTCGAGACCCCAGTCGAAGAACGGCGACTGCACGACCGAAAGATTCGAATCGGTGACGCCGCCAACGGCAGTGAGTATCACGATCGGCGCCGACGACGGTGACAGTGAAAGCACGGTCGGGACGATCTTTCCGGACATGTCCGCAGTGCCGGAGACGCTGAGTTGATCCGATGAACCACCGCCGACATGCACGTCGACGTCGAACGCACCGGTCGCGGTTTGCACGTAATTCCCGGTCAGCGCCGTGGCTTGCACGGCGCCGACTCCGCCCGGCGCAAGGACACCGGCGTTGGTCAACGTCCCGTTCGCCCCAAGCATCACCGTGTTTCCGGGCGCAAAGAGCGCATTCTGTTGATTCGTAAACGTCACGGTCCCGCCGCCGCCGTCGTATACGTTCCCGATGATGGTGCCGGCGTTGGTGATCGTCGTCGCACCGGGCGTATCGGTGTAAATCGCGTCACCCGACACGCCGTCCAAACCAGCAACCGTTCCGTTTACATCGACTGTAATCGGGCCGCCGCCGCCGCCGATGCTTTGCGCGAAGATCGCTACCGAATCGAGGCCTTCTGCCTCGATGCTGCCGCTCTGTTGGATCGTGATCGCGCCGCCGCTTCCCGCACCACCGTCGGAGCCGATGAACGCGAGGCCGTTGCCGCCGCCACCCGCGACGCCGCCGCCGCCGCCGATCGATTGCGCGAAGATGCCGTCTGCGCCGGCCCCGAGCACAATGATCGTTCCGCTCGTCGTCACGCTGACGTTGCCGCCGTTCCCGGCGCCGCCGCCGCTGCCGCTCACGCCGATCGAGAGCGTTTGACCCGTGGTGCCGCCGCCGATTCCGCCGCCGCCGCCAATCGACTGCGCGACGATCGCGGAGGAACCGATACCGACGGTCGTGATGTTGCCGGTAAGATTCACGCTGACGTCGCCGGCGTTCCCGGATGCACCGCCGCTGCCGCCAACCGAAATGCTTCCGGTCTGCGAGCCTGGGCCGATGCCGCCGACACCGCCGCCGCCGCCGATCGATTGTGCGAGCACGCCGAACGCGTCGTCGCCTCGCGTTACGATGTTTCCGTTTTGCGACACACTAACGGCACCGCCGTCACCGGCCTCTCCGCCGCTGCCGCCGACGGTGAGGGTGACACCGATCGTATTCGAGGAACTCGCGGCGTTCGCGTCGTTTGCAATTCCGCCGCCGCCGCCGATCGATTGCGCGACGACGCCGTCGCTGCCGAATCCGGTCGTCTTGCTCGACGCGGTATTGGTCACCGCAACTGCGCCG
>PMUE01000174.1 GCA_003167055.1 Vulcanimicrobiota bacterium
CGGCAAATCGACGCTGGTGAATCAGGTGCTCGTGCGCGCGCTCAATCAGCATCTGCACGATCAGCCGGCCGGCGGCACCTACGGCACGGTTAAAGGCGCAGAACAGCTCGATAAGCTGGTCGTGATCGATCAGTCGCCNNTCAAGATCGAGATGCACTTCCTCCCCGACGTGTACGTGCCGTGCGAAGTTTGCAAGGGCAAGCGCTATAACGCGCAGACGCTCGAGGTGCGATACAAGGGCAAGACGATCGCCGACGTGCTCGAGATGCGCGTTGACGAGGCGGTCGAGCTCTTTGCGACGATTCCGCGTATTCACAACAAGCTCAGGACAATTTGCGAGGTCGGTCTGGGCTACATCAAGATGGGTCAGCCGGCGACGACGCTTTCGGGCGGAGAGGCGCAGCGCGTTAAGTTGGCGACCGAGCTTTCACGCCGATCGACGGGCCGAACGTTCTACGTGCTGGACGAACCCACGACGGGATTGCACTTCGCCGACATTCACAAGCTGCTTGAGGTGCTGCAAAAGCTGGTGCAGACCGGCAACACGGTGCTCGTGATCGAGCATAATCTCGACGTGATCAAAACGGCGGATTATTTGATCGATCTCGGCCCGGAGGGCGGCGATCGCGGCGGAACGGTCGTCGGCACGGGAACGCCGGAAGAACTGGCAGTCAACCCGGCATCCTATACGGGCGCCTATCTGGTGCCGGTGCTCGAGGACCAGCGAGCGGTCGGCCATCACGTGCCGGACAAATCCGCGCTCGAGCGGCTCGAGCGCGAAAATATGACCGCGCTCGACGATCTCGCCAAGGGTGACCGCGTCGCTATAGAAGCATAACCCACTGTGTTTTCGGTGGTGATGTTAGTTTGCAGAGATCTCGCGCGTTCGCGCGATTTTTATCGCAACGTCATGGGCCTCAAAGTGCTCTCCGATCGGTCCCCGCACTGGATCGAGTTCGAATTGGCGAAAGGCGTGACGTTCGGTTTGCACCAAGGAGGCGATCTGCTGGCGGTGCGGCCCGGATCGCTGCAGCTCGGGTTTACGGTTGAGAGCGTCGATCGGTTCGTCGCCGACTGCGGGACGCTGGCCGTGCCGATTCTTCAGTATCCTTACAACGAAGGAAACCTGCGCATCGCGGTGATCAGCGATCCGGACGGCTACCCGATTCAAATCGGATCGAAGCGGTGACCGTTCGAGGGGCTCAGGGCAAAAAGCGCGCCGAGGAATTGCGCGCGCAGATCGACGACGCGAACCACCGCTACTACATTCTCGACGACCCCGCGATCACCGACGCCGAATTCGACGCGATGTTGCGCGAGTTGATCGATCTCGAGACGGCGCACCCGGAGTTGCGAACGCCGGATTCGCCGACACAGCGCGTCGGTGCCACGCCGTCCGAGCGATTTGCACCGTTCGAACATTCGCAGCCGATGCTGAGCTTAGCCAATGCGTTCGACGAAGACGAGCTGCGCGCGTTCGACGAGCGCGTGCGTAAACTCGCAGCTGTGCCCGTCTCGTACGTTTGCGAACTCAAGATCGACGGGCTCGCGATCGCGCTCGACTACCGCGACGGCGTGCTGGTACGCGGTGGCACCCGCGGCGACGGTCGCGTGGGCGAAGAGATAACCCCGAACCTGCGCACGATCCCCACCATTCCATTACGCCTCCCTGTCACCCTGAGCTTGTCGAAGGGTCGCAACCTGCTTGAAGTGCGGGGTGAAGTCTATCTGCGTAAGAGCGATTTCGAGAAGCTCAACGCGCGGCGCGAACGCGAGGGACTGCCGGTCTTCGCGAATCCGCGCAATGCGGCGTCGGGCGGCGTACGGCAACTCGATCCCAAGCTCACCGCGCAACGGCGCCTCTCGTTCTTTGCCTATGCCGTTGCGCAAGGTCCGCCGCTCAAAACCCAGAGCGAAGCGCTCGAATATTTGCGCGCCGCCGGCTTTGCCGTGAACGACCACATTGAGATGCCCGACGACATCGCCGGCGTGATCGCCTACTGTCGCCGGTGGGAAGCGGCGCGCGACACGCTCGATTACGAGATCGACGGTGTGGTGGTCAAGGTCGACGATCTTGCGCTTCAAGAGAAGCTGGGGGCGGTCTCACGTGAACCGCGTTGGGCCGTCGCGTACAAATTCAAACCGCGCGAGGCCCGCACAAAACTGCGCGACATCACGATTACGGTCGGACGGACGGGAACACTCAATCCAAACGCGGTGCTCGATCCGGTGCAAATCGGCGGTGTGACCGTGAAGAGCGCGACGCTGCACAACGCCGAGTACATCGCAAGCAACGACATTCGCATCGGAGATACGGTGCTGGTCACGCGCGCCGGTGACGTCATTCCCCGTGTCGTCGGGCCCGTGCTCAGCGAGCGCACCGGCAAGGAGCGGCGCTTCAAGATGCCCGGCGCGTGTCCGGTGTGCGGCAGCGCGGTCGATCATCCGCCCGCCGAGGCGATGGCGCGCTGCACCAACGCATCGTGTCCCGCGCAAGTCTTCGAACGCGTGCGTCACTTTGCGTCGCGCGGCGCCATGGACATCGAAGGACTCGGCGATGTCCTCGCGGACCAACTCACCGGCTCGGGCATCGTGCACGACATCGCCGATATCTACGCGCTCGATGCGGAGCAACTCGCGTCGGTCCCGCGCATGGGTGAGAAGACCATCAGCAAGCTGCTCGAGGCGATCGACGGTTCGAAGTCGCGCGGCTTGGCGCGCGTGCTGACGGGCCTCGGCATTCGCTTCGTCGGTGAGCAGACCGCGGCGATTCTCGCCGGCGATTTCGGCACGATCGACGCGATTGCGAAAGCGAGCGAAGACGAGCTACAGCGCAGCGAGGGTATCGGCACCGAGGTTGGGTCGAGCGTGCGACTGTTTTTCGATCAGGCGGCGAACCGGTCGATGATCGAGCGGCTGCGCCGGGCGGGTGTCGTCATGGCCGGGGCGAGGCGCGAACGCGGGGGAGGCCCGCTCGGGGGGAAAACGTTTGTTCTCACCGGCACGCTCCCGACGCTCAGCCGCGACGAGGCCGGCGCGCTGATTGAGGCACGCGGGGGCAAAGTGAGCGGCTCGGTCAGCCGCAAGACGGACTACGTCGTCGCCGGGGACGAGGCAGGGAGCAAACTCGCCAAAGCCCGCGACCTGGGGATTCCCGTCCTGGACGAGGAGGGGTTCAGGCGGCTGCTGGAGGAGTAGCCTGCCTACGACCAGTCAGTACGGGGGTGGAGTACCATGGTCGCAACTGCCCAAACGGAAATATTGCTCCGGCACGCTCAGCTTCATGATGATGCTGCGTCGTTGTTTCGTGCACTCGACGAAGGCGAGCCGGACGTCATCGCAGGCGCGTTTCATCGCTTCGTGGGCCACCTCGAAGCGCATCTCGCCGTCGATCTCGCAGTCGGCTATCGTCTCTTGTTACGGCATCCAAGCGAATTCGTGCGGCGACTCTCTGAACGCGTGCTCGTCGAGCAAGAGCATTTCCCGCAGCAAGTCGAGGTCTTAGCGGCTCGTTGGCGGCTTGCCGATGCACAAATGCTGCTCACGCAAGCCTTTCGCGACGAACTCGAAACGCTGGTGAGCAATCTGCTCAAGCGCATTCGCATCGAAGAGCGGCTTCTTACCGCGATCTCAAGCGTAGCGTAGCAGCGCGCTTTTCGGCGCGCGCTCGGGGAGCGCGCTTGCCAAAGCCTCCGGCAGATCGCCCGCGATCACGCCGACGGATCGTTCGCGCGCGCAGCGCTGCGCCGTGAGGCCGTGCCAATAGGCGCCGGCGCAAGCGGCATCGATCGGCGATAACCCCTGCGAAAGCAACGTCGCAATCATCCCGGTCAACACATCTCCGGTGCCCGCCGTGGCGAGCGCGCTCGTTCCGGTCGAATTGATGTGCATGATGGAGCCGTCGTCGATCAGTGTGGCCGCTCCCTTGAGCAACGTCGTGATACCGGTCCGCGTGGTGAATTCGCGCAACCGTTCGACACGCGTGCCCGGCGCAACCGTTCCAAGTCCGGAGAGTCGAGCGAATTCGCCTTCGTGCGGCGTGAGCACGCACGCCTTCCCGCGCAGCAGTTCGAGATTCTTGGCGAAGTGAAAGAGTGCGCTTGCGTCGATGACCATCGGCAGCGTGCAGCGCGCGGCAAAGGCGCGAATCATCTCGCCGGTCCACGTGTCGAGCGCAAGGCCCGGCCCGATTCCCACCGCGCTGTTACGTTGCGCAACGTCGAGCAGATCGCCGCTCACCGTGAGCGCGTCGCTGTTCGAAAACGTGATCACGACTTGCTCGGTGAGGTGCGCGCGCAGAATCGGTACGGCATCGCCGTGGGTCCCGATCGTGACGTAGCCCGCGCCCGCACGCGCCGCAGCGCGCGCGCACAACACGGCGGCGCCTGGGAACTGCGCGGAACCGGCGATGATCAGCGGTGCGCCGGCGCTGCGTTTGTCGGCATTCCACGCGCGGTGCGGGAGCAGATCTAAAAACGCGTCATTGTCGAGCGCAGCGAACGTCTGCGCATGGGCAGCGAGCGTCGCATCGTCGATGCCGATGTCCGCGATCCAATGCTGGCCGCAACTGTTCGGGCACCCTGCGATGTGCAATTTCAACTGCTCGTCAAATCCGGGTATGCGGTCTTCGAGTTCTTCCACCAGCCAGCGCGAGAAGCTTTTTGTTTCCGTAATTGCAAGCTTGCAAAACTCACTGCCGCTGCAGGCGATGGCACCGCGGAAAAACGGCGAACCCCCTACCGGTAGCCCGATTGCGCCTAGCTCTTTGGCTAATTCCTCGGCGCGTAAACGGGGGATGTTGACGATGAGCAGGTTCTGCATGTTGGTGGTGCGCAATTCGCCGCCCGCGAAGCGCTCGGCAAGATCTGCGGCGGCATCCATTTGTTCGGGAGTGATTCTCCCGCGCAAAACCGCGGAGCCTACATAGCAGTAGCCCGGCTGCTTTTGCGCATGGATGCCGATGTGATCGCGGAAGACGTCCGCTGGCGGATGCTCGGGCTCGGCGGGATCGAGTTGAAACCCAATCCGCCGCTCCAGTTCTTTTTGGAAATCGGTCGGAGTCCACCCATGGCGTAGAAATAGAAATTTCAGCCGCGCTCTTTCGCGGTGCTCGCGCAAGGGCTCGGAGTCACGAAACAACTCGGCGATTCCTTTGATTACCGGCAGAACCTGATTCCAGCGCACGAAGGCGTTCAGCGGTGCGCCCAGATGCGGTTCGGTCGAAAGTCCACCACCCACGCGCAATGCAAAGCCAATCTCAGACTCGCCATGAAGTACCCGCTCGACCGCAGTGAGGCCAACATCGTTGATCTCCGGATAGGGGCACCACACGCGGCATCCCGTGATGGAAATCTTGAACTTGCGGGGCAGGTTGTAGAACTCGCCATTACCCGCCAGCATACGATCCGCTGCCAGCGCGAGAGACGATGCATCGCAAATCTCATCTGCATCCACACCCGCAACCGGGCAGCCCGTAATGTTGCGTGTGACGTCGCCGCAGGAGCCAGTCGTATTCAGACCGACGCGCCAAAGTTCTTCCAGCACTTCCGGAAGAGCCTCGATGGTCACCCAGTGCAGCTGAATGTTTTGCCGCACCGTGAGATCGGCGGTACCGCGGGCGTAGCGTCGCGTGAGAGCGGCGATGGTTCGCAGTTGATCGGATCGCAACAGGCCGTTGGGAATCCGAATCCTCAGCATGAAGAACGGCACAGCGCGTCCTTGGCCGCCCTGGCCACCGACCACGCCGGCGCCATCGCCCTGTGTGTACACTCCCCACCAGCGGAAATATGTGCCAATCCACTCGGGGGGGATCGAATCGAAGCCTTCGCGCGCAAAACGGCGAATCTCGGCCAGTCCTTCCCATGGATTCATTGCGCGCTTCAGGCGCTCGGACTTCTGCGCTTTAGTTTCTGCAACTGCGTTGGTCATAAGTCGCCGCCAAAAAGAAAAACCCACCGCCAGAGGATGTCTGGCGGTGGGTTATAACTGCCGATAACTAGGAAAGTCTTAAGTCAGCAATTTACCT
>PMUE01000019.1 GCA_003167055.1 Vulcanimicrobiota bacterium
GCGCGAAGTAGATGTACTCGAACACGCAGAACGCCGGCTGCGCGTCTTCAACCGGTGTTTGGTGCGACTCCAGGCCGTCCGCGCTGATGCGCACGATCTCGCCGCGCTCGATCTCGCGCACGTACTGCGCGCCGATCGTACCGAGCGCGCACGACTCCGACGCTACGACGAAGCCGCCGTCGCCGAGTTTTCCCAGACATAGCGGCCGCACGCCCCACGGATCGCGAAACGCATAAAGTTCGTCTTGCGTGCAGAGCACGGTCGAGTACGCGCCGCGCGCCTGGGCGAGCACCGATTCGATCCGTTGCAGCATCGTGCCCTTGGACTCGACGATCAGCTTTGCCATCACCTCGGAATCCGAGGTGGCCTGCATCACCGTCGTCGGCGCGAGCGATTCGCGAAGCTCGTCGGTGTTGGTGAGGTTTCCGTTGTGCGCGAACGCAAAGTCGCCGAGCTCTGTGCGCTCGAGTAGCGGCTGCGCGTTGACGACGATCGACGAACCGGTCGTCGAGTAGCGCGTATGTCCGATCGCGACGTAGCCGCTAAGGTCGCTTAAGATGTCTTCGTCGAAGATGGCGCCGAGCAGCCCCATCTCCTTGTGCGAGCGGATCGTGCCGCCGTCGGCTGCGGCGATGCCCGCGGACTCTTGCCCACGGTGCTGGAGGGCATAAAGCCCGAAATACGCCAAACGTGCTGCGTCAAGTCCCGGCGTTAAGATCCCTGTAATCCCGCACATGGCTGACTTAGGCCATTCTAGCAGCCAATGGCCGGTTCCGTCCCGACTCTAGTCTCTGCTGCTGCTGCGGCCACCAAAGATTTGGAGCAACGCAAGGAAGATGTTGATCGCGTCGAGGTAGATCGACGTCGCGATTTGCACGGAACTCAGGCCGTCGCCACCCGCCCGAATCCTAGCAAAATCGATCAGCACGAGACCGCTGAAGATTACCAAGATCCCCCACGAGTAGATCGTCGGCGAGAGGAAGTGGACGAAGATCGAGACGACACCGATGACGACCAGCGCAAGTAACGCGATAAAGAATATTCCCGAAAAGCGACGCAGATCGAGCCCGGTTGCGTACACGATCGCTCCGAGGGCAAACATGCCGAGGCCCGTCGTCAACGCAGCGTTGAAGACGACCATGCTTCCGGCTGTGTGCGCGTAATACGTCACGATCGGCGCAATGAAGATGCCTTCCAAAAACGTGAACGCATAAAACATTGCGAGCGAAAGCCCTGGATTGCTGCGCGTGAAGTTCATCGCGATGATGAGCGCAAACGAACCGATGAACGCTAGCCAGCTGAACGGGGCATTCGGAAAAAGATAGACCGCGAGCGCGGTGATGCACATGCCGAGTGCGGTGATCCCGAGGACTTGGCCCAGCAGCGCTTGGGTCGGCACGGCCGTGCCTCTATTGGGGACGACCGCCCTCTGGAGTGGAGATCGGTAAGCCATAGCTCTTCTTGATAACCTCTCTGCGGGTCAGGGGTTACACCCCTTGATGCGAACGTATGTTCGTATTATACTGTCGGGAATATGCGCGGAGTCGAAGTCGTCGAGCAGCACGCCAAGAGCGTCATCAACGCGGTGGCCGGCATGCCGTTCAGCTGGTCGATCAATCCCTACCGGGGCTGTTACCACCAATGCCGCTTCTGCTACGCCCGCCGCACCCACACCTACCTCGAAGAGGACGGCGTCAACAACTGGGGCTCCAAGATCTACGTCAAGGTCAACGCGGCGGCGGTCGTGCGCACCGAGCTGGCCAAGCGAAGCTGGAAGCGCGAGCCGGTGGCAATCGGCACCGTGACCGACCCCTACCAGCCGCTGGAGGGCCGCTATCGCATCACCCGCGGGATTCTCGAGGCGATGCGCGACTACCAGTCGCCCGCGAACCTGATCACTCGTTCGCCGCTGGTGGTGCGCGATATCGATGTTTTGCAGGCCCTCGCGCGGGTCGCGAGCACGCATGTCTCAATCAGCATTTCCACGCTCGACGAGCAGCTCGCGCGCGAAATCGAGCCGACCGTCGCGCCGCCGCGCCAGCGTTTGCGCGCGGTGCGGATGCTCGCCGATGCCGGCATTCACGTCAACGTCGCACTCGCGCCGGTGCTGCCGCATATTACCGATACGGCCGCGTCGATCGACGCGGTGGTGCGTGCAGCACGCGATGCCGGCGCCGCGAAGGTCTGGCACAACACGCTCTATCTTCACGACATCACGCGTGACTCGTTCTTTGCCTACCTGCGCGAATACAAGCCCGAATTGATTGCGCAGTATGCGCGAGAGTATCGCGGCACCTACGCGCCCCGCGCGATTGCCGACCGCATCGATACCGAGGTCGACGCGGCCCTCGCGCAGCATCCCGCGCGCAGCATCGAGCGCATTCGCAGCCAGGCAGTGGTGCAGCTCTCGCTCATCTAGCGCGGCATTTTTTCAACATTTCGTCTGGAGCGTATCAGCGAGCCCGTGCATGCTTGCTGCATGAAAACACTATTGCCGCTCCTCCTCATCTCAACATTGGCGCTCCAGTGTCCCGCAGTCGCGACCGCCGATACCACTGCGCCGATCGTATCGCCGGCGCCCATTGCGTCGCCGGTGCCGACAAAGACAAAAAAGGATCAATCGCTGACATGGCTCCTGGTCGGTTCCGCCGTTGTTCTCGGTGTGCTGCTCCTGACCGACCATGCTCCGGGCGGGTGCTACAACCCCGAGGACGATGACACGTTGTTCACCCCGATCGACGACAGGCGCCCGGTGAGGCGCAGGGCGATTGGACTCGCGATCCGCCTTCCGATCCCGTAACGAGCACGTCAGATAAAGCGAAACACCCGCGCCTTCCGCGGCGTACACGAGGCAATGAGATCGGTGCTAGCCTTTCCGCTGGTTCGAATCGTGTTGATCGCGATCGTCTTTGCGATTCCGTTGACGATCGTGGTGCTGATTCCCCGCGGTCACCATTCGATCTGGATTGCCGTCGCGATCGCGTGGTTTCTGGCCGCCGCGATCGCGTTTGCCATCGCGCTGGTCGAGCGTCTCACAACTGGGCGCGGGTTGTCGCAGGTGGGATTCGCGCCGGCCGACGCCGTTCGCGATCTGCTGCTCGGTCTTATCGCGGGCGCAGCGCTGTTTTCGATCGTGGTGCTCGAGCTCGCGCTGGGCGGCCATTACCGCGTGAGCGCCGTCAATATAACCGCGGATCTCGCGGTAGCGGTCCTCTTGCTGCTACCGGGCGCCGCACTCGAAGAGATGCTTTTTCGCGGCGTGCTCTTTCGGCTGATTGAGGAATGGGCGGGATCCTGGGTCGGCATCATCGTGTCGGCGGTGCTCTTCGGCGCCGCGCACGCCGCCAATCCTGGCGCGACCTGGGTATCGACCATCGCGATTGCCCTGGAAGCCGGCGGGCTGCTCGCGGCCGCCTACATCGTGACACGAACGTTATGGTTTCCAATCGGTTTGCATTTCGGTTGGAACTTCTTCGAAGGCCCGGTCTATGGTACGCAAGTCTCGGGCGGCCATCTTTCCGGAAGCGCCTTGGTCGGACACGTGAGCGGACCGGCATGGCTAACGGGCGGTACCTTCGGACCCGAAGCGGGCGTGCCCGCGATCGTCACCTGCGTGATCGCGGCGGCGGCGCTGCTCGCCTACGCGTCGTCACGCGGCGAGATTCGTCCAATGCGCAAAGCAGCCAAAAGCGCGTATGGCGAGCCTGCGTAAGTTGATATAATCGACTCCATGACGGAGTCGATATGACAACGCAAATCCAAACGAAGCCCGCCCCGGCCCCGAACGGCGCCGACGCTGTGCCTCTGACACAGGTGCAGCAACTCGCGAAGTACGCGACCCGCGCAACGTTTGCCGACCTTTCCGCGCAGTCGCGCGCGCAACTACCGATCCATATCCTGGACTGTCTAGGATGCTGCATAGGGGCTTTGGGCGCCGCGCCCGTCAATATGTACCAGCAGCAGATAGCCGATTTCGGTGGAGCCGGTCCGTGCGCGCTGATCGGCGGCGGAAAGGCCAATCCGATCTACGCCGCGGTTTGGCATACAGCGCTCGTGCGCTATGTTGATTTCATGGACAACTTTCTTGCCGCCAAAGAGACGTGCCATACAGCCGACAACTTTGGCGTTGCGCTGACGCTGGCTGACTACACGCGCAGCAGCGGACGCGACTTCATGCTCGCAGTTGCAATGTCGTATACCGTCCAATCGCGTTTTGTCGATCACGCCAACTTCATGGAGCGCGGCTTCGATCACACGGCACAGCTCGCGTTTTCCATGAATGCGGCGGGCGGGAAGCTGCTGCAGATGCCGGAGAGCCAAATTGCCAATGCGATCGCGATGGCCGCTGCAAGCGGGGCATCCTTTGCAGTCATTCGCGCCAAGCCGCTCTCCCAGTGGAAGGGCTTCGCTTCCTCGGAATCGGCGCTGAACGCCATGAATACGCTGTTTCTCGCTCGCCGTGGGATGCAAGGCCCGTTGCAAGTTATCGAAGGACCACTGGGTCTCGACAACTTACTCCAGATGCACATAGACATCGATTGGAACAAAGAAAACTACGAGGGCGTAACCACGAGCACAATAAAGAAATACAATGCCATGATCCACACCCAATCGGCGATATACTGCATGCTACAACTCATCACGCAGCACAACATCGACCCGAGCAAAGTCGTATCCATTGAAGCTGACATCACACAAATGACCTACGATTTTTCGGGTGGCGGTCTCTACGGCATCGACAAGACGATCTCGACCAAAGAACAGGCGGATCACAATTTGTTCTATCTTCTCGCTGTGGCTTTGCTCGACCACGACGTAACGCCGGCACAGTTCACGCCCGAGCGCATCGCGAGGCCCGACGTTCAGCAATTGCTCAAGAAAGTGTCGGCGCGGCCGAGCGCGGAATATACTGCCGTCTATCCCAAAGAGATGCCCGCCAAGATCGTCGTGCGCTTGCAGGACGGAACGACGTTCGAAAATGAGGTCAAGGATTTTCCGGGAATGCCCAACCGTCCGTTCACCTGGGACGAGGAAGTCGCAAAGTTCGACGCGCTGGTACAGGGACATGTCGATCCGTCGCTCGCGAATGAGATCAAAGACGCCGTGCGTTCCCTAGAGTCGATTCAGGTGAGCGACCTCATGGCCTTGTTGACCCGCGTGAAAGTCTAACGCGCGAAGGCGAGCAGCACCAACGTCGCAAGCGTTGTAAGGTGCAGGATCAAGTGCATCGTGTTCGGCGTGACGCTCTTACGACGTCCACGCTGCGATGGGAGCAGGTAGGGAATCCACCACGCCTGCACTTGTCCAAGGAAGAATGCACCGTAGCTGATCCACAGCCAGCCATAGAGCCAACTCGGGTAGGCCGTATAGCGATAGAACGAGCTGCACACGAGGCCAAAGGCAAACGGCAGCGTTTGCAAGGCGGTCACGGTCAAGACTTGCGTGAACGTTCGTTCCGCGCGCAGGGTCTTCACGCGGTTGAAGCGCCCGAGCGGAATCCAATCCTGGAGCGCAAGAATGGTCACCGTCAGTCCCTGCAGCGCGAGCAGCAAGTCGCGTGCGACCGCGCCGTTCATTCGAGCTTCGCGATGTCCGTACGATAGGAAAGGTCGCGCGTGCCGATGCGGTCGGCCAGTGCGTGCACCGCATCATACGCGCGGGTCCGCGCCGCGTGTAAGTCTTCGCCGAGCGCGCTGACCGTCAGCACGCGTCCGCCACTGCTGCGAACCGTTCCGCCATCGAGAGAACTCGCGCCCCAGAACGCTTGCACGCCGTCACCGAGCGCCACATCGGGATTGAGTCCCTGGAGCGGCGTGCTGCTGCGCGGATAGTCTCGGCTGGCGAGCACGATGCCGACGCACTGCTGTTCGGTCAGCGACGCCAAACTCAGGTCCATGGCGCCGTCGGCGCACGATTTCAGCAACCCGGCAAAATCGCCGCTGATCCGCGGCATCAACACTTGGGTTTCGGGATCGCCAAATCGCGCGTTGAACTCGATCACCATGGGCCCGTCGTTGGTCCACATCAGTCCGCAATACAGCACGCCGATATACACTTCGCTCTCGGCAAGCAATCCGCGTAGCACGGGCGCGAGAATGCGCTCGCGCACCTGATCGAAGAGATCCTCGGGAAATCCGTGCGGTGGCGAATACGCGCCCATGCCGCCGGTGTTGGG
>PMUE01000303.1:0-222 GCA_003167055.1 Vulcanimicrobiota bacterium
CCGAGTCGGCCAGCACCCGGGCCGCGAAGCCTTGGTCCACGATTACTGCTTAGCCGCGGTACCGCAAGAAGGCCGGCACTTCGATGTCGTCCATGTTTACCGGCGTCACCGTCTCGAGCTTGCCGCTTTCAAACGCGTGACCCACTTGCGGACGATAACCGCGCGGGGCACCGAAGCCAGCCGCGAGCACCGTCACCCGCACTTTGCCGGTCATGTTCGGAT
>PMUE01000303.1:276-3315 GCA_003167055.1 Vulcanimicrobiota bacterium
ACGTCGGCGAAATCGAGATTGATCAAGCCCGGCTGAGTAATCAGATCGCTGATGCCTTGAATGCCTTGACGCAGCACGTCGTCGGCATAAGCAAAGGCTTCGTTGAGCGGCGTGCGCTTTTCGATCACTTGCAAAATGCGTTCGTTAGGAATCGTGATCAGCGTATCGACCTTCGATTCTAAATCCGCAATCGACGTTTCGGCCGTCGTCATCCGCTTGCGTCCTTCGAATGCGAACGGCTTGGTCACCACCGCAATCGTGAGCGCGCCCGAATCGCGCGCGATTTCCGCGATCACCGGCGCGGCGCCGCTGCCGGTGCCCCCGCCCATCCCGGCGGTGATGAATACCAGATCCGAACCATCGAGAACCATCGCCAGATCTTCGCGCGAGGCTTCGGCCGCTTCGCGTCCGAGCGTCGGGTTCGCGCCCGCGCCGAGGCCGCGCGTCTGACCGCCGCCGATGTGCACGGTATTCTCGGTGCGCGAATTGCGCAACGCCTGCACGTCGGAATTGACGGCATAAAACTCGACGCCGGTAAGACCGGCTTCGATCATGCGATTGACGGCGTTGCAGCCGCCGCCCCCAACGCCGATTACCTTGATCGACGCGGCATGTTCGGGTTGAAAGCGCCGTGCATCTGCCATCTGAGCTTGCTCCTCGATGAAGGTGAGTTGTTTCGGGTTCTTCTTCCGGGTCACGTCAATTCCAAAGATCCGAGAACCACTGTCGGACTTTGGTAAACATCGATCCACCGCCGCGGCGCGCGCCGTTGCTCTCTTCTAACTCGCCGTTGGCGCCGAAGAGCACCAGGCCGATTGCGGTAGCATACTGCGGTTGGCTCATCGCGTCGGTCAAGCCGCTCAGCGTCGTGGGCGAGCCCACCCGTGTCGGCAAGCCGAAGACGTCTTCGGCAATCGGCACCAGCCCCGGCAAGAGCGCGCCGCCGCCGGTGATCACCACTTCGCCGAGCACCAGATCGCGCGGCACGTTTTCGATGATCTTTTGTTTGGCCATGCGCAGCGTTTCGAGCACGCGCGGCACCACGATCGCGCGCAGCTGCTGCGTGGTGAATTCTTTGTTCGTGCGCCCGTCGAGTCCGTGCACGCTAAACGTCAGCTCGCCGTCGTCGGAAACGCCGGCGCCGAATTGCTTCTTCACGTCTTCGGCTTGCGCGAGCGAGGTCTTCAGGCCCAGCGAAATGTCGCTGGTGAGAATGTTGCCGCCCACCGGAACCGTCGCGGTGAAGATCGCACTGCCGAGCGAATACACCGCGATGTCGGTCGTGCCGCCGCCGATGTCGAGCAACACCACGCCGACTTGTTTTTCTTCGGCCAGCAACGTTGAAGCCGAACTGGCCAACGGTTCGAACACGAGCCCCGCGGCTTCGAGCCCGGCACGATGCACGCACTTGAGTACGTTGGTGATAAACGTCGAGCCGCCGGTGATGATGTGCGTGTCGACTTCTAAACGTCCGCCCGCCATGCCGACCGGATCTTCCACGCCTTCTTGTCCGTCGACGGTGAAATAGCGCGGCAGCGCGTGAATGATTTGCCGATCGGCCGGAATGTTGATGATCTTGCTTGCATCGATCACGCGGCGCACGTCGGCCTGCGACACTTCGCGATCGTCGCTCGTGGTTGCAACCACGGCGCGATTGTTGGTGCTGCGAATGTGATCGCCGGTGATGCCGACGTAGACGTCGGCGATGTGCACGCCGGCCATGCGTTCGGCGCGTTCGGTCGCAGCTTCAATCGACTTGATCGTCTCGTCGAGATCGACGACCACGCCTTTGCGCATGCCAAGGGAGGGCGCCTCGCCTACGCCCACGATCTCCAAGCCGCCCGGGCCTTCTACGGCAACGACCGCACAGGTCTTGGTCGTCCCGATATCGAGCCCGCATACGGTCTCGTGCTTCATAACCACCATATATTGTGCCGGGGTCCGGCAATCCCTACTATTGCTGGTGCCCGAAACCAGCGCGACCGAGAGGGCTTGGCGGCATCCGCGTCGACTCCTTGAGGAAAGGATGCGGATGGCCTGGGGATAGGCTGCTAATAATAAATACCAGCCCCGCGCCAGCCGATGAAGCTAATGATGGAACAGCGCCGCACGAGTTTAGAACGCGGGCTCATGATGGCCTTTGGCCTCGTGATCCTCGTTATGCTGTTGATGGTCCCGGTCATGCTGTGGGCCTTAACGAACATTTCCAACCAGGCCGCCGTGTTGAGTAACCGCGTGATCGCGGGCCAGCTCGCCGACGCCAAAGTTGCCCAGGATGCCGACAGCCTGCGGGCTGCCACGCTTGAAGCGGCCACCGCCGGCAGCGCCGCGGCAGCCGCCAAGCCGCTCGCCCTCGCGACCAGGCTCGTCAAGCAATTCCCCGATGACGCGCGCAAGATGGTCGAAATCTTCTGCCCGGTCAAGACCGCCGGCAAGGGCAGCGCCGACATGTCGACCTCGGCCTGCGCCGGCAATACTGACGAGATCGCAAAGCAAATCGGGTCGCTCGTTGACACGTTTAGCTCGAGCGCGAGCGCCTACGACTTCCAAGCCCTCTCGGCCGTGAGCCTCTTGCAAGGCGGTAAGAATAAGGAAGCGCTGGCGCAGATCAACGGCCCGTCGGGCGCCGCGTACGCTAAGCAGAACGGCGACGGTCAGGCCATGCTCGACGCCCTCGTCAAGCTGGCCGACAATCGCTATCAGCGGCTGATTGCGGCGCGCAACACCAGTTACATCGCCTTGATCGGCGGCATCGTGGTCGCGCTCATCATCGTCGGCCTGATGTATGGCTGGCTGCGCTCGATCGTCCTGCGCAGCATCGGCCGCTGCGTCGAGATCTTCGAAGCGATGGGCAGCGGCGATCTTTCGCAGCGCATCAACTGGCACGGGCACGATTTACTCGGGCGGCTCGGTCAATCGATCGATCAATTCGCGGATCGCATTTCCGGCATCATCCGCCAGATTCAACGCGCGTCCTCGACGGTGCAAAACAAGTCGGAGCAAAGCAGCCATCTTGCGCTGCAGGTCGACGACCGGGTG
>PMUE01000353.1 GCA_003167055.1 Vulcanimicrobiota bacterium
CCGCCCAACGGCGGCGCCAACGGCGAGCAGTCGTTTGAAGCGAGCTCTAGTATCCCTGCGATTCAGAAAGAACTCGAGAAGTACGTCAAAGAGAATCATCTCGAGCAGCAAGTCCAAGTGCATTCGGAAGCGCGCGGCTTGGTCGTGACGTTGCTCTCCGATAAGTCGTTCTACGATAGCGGCAGCGCCGAGATCCGCCCGGCGACGCTCAAGATTCTCGATGGCATCGCGCCGCTGCTCAAGCGCAACGGCAATGCGCTGGCAATCGAGGGCTATACCGACAACGTGCCGATCTCGACCTATCAGTTTCCGACGAACTGGGAGCTCTCGGGGAAGCGCGCGGTCAACGTTGCTCGCTATCTCAGCGAGCACGACGGAGTTGCCCCAACGCGCTTGAGCGCGACCGCCTACGGCGAATACCATCCGCGCAACAGTAACGCCACTGACGAACTCAAACAAGAGAACCGCCGCGTTGACATCGTGCTCTTGAGCGGCAATGCCGCTCCGGGCAGCACCGGGAAAGGTCCATAAGCAGAACCCATGTCAAGTCTTTCACAAGAAGAGATTGATGCCCTTATCAATCAACTTTCTGGCGAAGGCGCGCCGGCGAAGGAAGCCATCGACGGACGCAGGGTCAAGTCGTTCGATTTCCGTTTCAACAAACGGCTAGATAAGTTCACCAACAACCAGCTGCAGACGCTGCGCACGCTGCACGAGAACTTCACCCGGCTGCTCAACAACTCGCTTTCCGTCTATCTGCGCACGCGCGTCGAAGCGACGATCGTGTCGATCGAACAAATCAGCTACGGCGACTTCATTGCCTCGATCGGCATCCCGTCGATCCTGGGCATCTTCTCTATGGACCCACTTCCCGGCAGCGGCATCGTGCAGGTCGATCTGAACTTGGTCTTCTCGATCATCGATCGGTTGCTCGGCGGCCCGGGTTGGTTCCCCAACAAGCTGCGCGATCTCACCGATATCGAACGCACGCTGATGCAGCGGTTCATGGCGCGCATGCTCAACAGCTATCGCGAGTCGTGGAACTACCTCTTGACGCTCTCGCTGAAGATCGAGGCGCTCGACTCGAATCCACAATTCATCCCGCGCATCATTCCGCTCGACCAGATCGTCGCCTACATTTCGATGGAACTGAAGATCGGTGACATGGCCGGGGTGATGAACTTCTGCCTTCCTTATCTTGTGTTGCAGTCGATCGGGCAACAGCTGACCGAGTTTCAATGGTCGCCGACGGTCATCGCCGGCCGCGGCATGACCGAAGAAGATATCGCGCAGCTGACACGAAACGTCGAGCGCGCCGCGGTCGAGGTAGAAGTCGAGCTAGGACGAACGACGGTCTCGCTGCGCGACCTGGTCGCGTTGCAAGAAGGGGACATCGTGGTGTTCGATAAGTTGACCAACGAGCCGCTCTCGGCGAAGGTCAACGAGAAAGAGAAATTTCAAGTCTTCCCCGGGATCAACAAGGATCAGCTGACGATGCAAGTATCACACGTGCTGACGAGCGAGGACGAATAGCGTATGGCCGATACACAACAGCTTGCCGACTCGATGCTGGCCGCGGCCGGCACGGTACTCGGCCGGTTGGTGGAGCAGCCCGCGAAAGTTGATGCTGCAACGCGCGACGATCACGACGGCTCGATCCGTACGGACGGCGACGAACTCGTGTCTCTCGCGACGATCCCCTCGCTCGGGGCGCAGCTGGTCGTTCGCTTTCCGACCGCGGATATGCAGCAGATCGTCGGCGTGATGCTGGGCGGCGGCGACGATGTTACCCAGATGGGCCCGATGCAGCTTTCCATCGCCTCCGAAACCGTTTCGCAAATCGCGACCGCAATGGTCGAAGAGCTCGCTAAGCAGCTCGGTACCTCAGGCGAAGGCGCGCATGCGTCGATGTGCACGGACGCTACGCTGCTGCCGCCGCCGCCGTTTGTCTCGTACAGCGGCAAGATCGATGTCGGCAACGACCTGCATCCGCGACTCAGCGTGGACTTTGCGGCAATTACGCTCTCAAAGCTGGGCTTGGGCTCTGCGGCGGCGAGTGATGCGGCTAAAGGACGGGAAGCCGAGCCGGCTGCGGCAACCGCGTCGAAGCCAAAGCGTCCGGCGCCCGCGGCGGCCGACGCGCAGAACGTCGCCTATACGAAGATGCCGCCCACGCCCGTTCGCACCGCGCAACCGGGTCAAGCCAATCTCGATCTCGTACATGACGTTCCGCTGCAGATCAGTGCCGTACTTGGCAAGACCGTTATGCCGCTGCGTGAAGTGGTGTCGTTGCAGTCTGGGAGTGTGTTCGAGCTGGATAAGCTTGCCGCCGAGCCGATCGACCTCTACGTGAACAACATTCTGATCGCTCGCGGCGAAGTAGTCGTCGTCGACGATAAGTACGCGGTGAAGATCAGCGAACTCAATCCGCAGACGAGTTCGTAGCGTCGTCTAATGTCCGGGAGCTTCTGGCTCAGTTATGCGTTTGCACTTGTGGTCGTCGCGCTTCTGCTCGGCGGCCTTTATGCAATTGTGCGTGGCTTGGCTCGCGGCCGGATTCTGGTTTCAGCGGATCGACGGCTCGTGACCGTACTCGAGTCGACCGTGCGCTCGCAGCATTCGACGCTGCACGTCATTAAGGTAGGCGCACGCTACTATCTGATCGGCGGCGGTCAGGGCCACGTGACGTCGATCACCGAGCTGCCGGCGGAAGAGGTTGAAGCGTGGCTCGACACGCAACGCGCGCTTCTTCGTACCACGCAGCGATCGATTGCGGATTTGGTGAAATCGCTTCGTGGCAAGCCGTAACCGGATTCGCGACGTTCTGGCGCGCGTGTGGACGCGTCACGCGCCGTTTCTGATCTCCGCGGGCATCGCTTTCGTACTGCTATGGGTGCTTCCGTCGCTCGCTCTTGCGCAGACCGCGCCGAATGCTCCCACCGCGCCAACCCTGCCGGTGCCCAACATCAATCTCAGCATGGGTCAGACCAACAATCCGCAGCAGGTCGTCGGAGCGCTGCAGATCCTCTTGTTGCTCACCGTGCTCACGCTGGCGCCGACATTGCTGGTGATGACGACCTCGTTCACGCGCATCATCGTCGTGCTGTCCTTTGTCCGCACTGCAATGGGTACGCAGCAGACGCCGCCGAATCAGGTGTTGGTCGGACTCGCGTTGCTCTTGACGTTCTTCGTCATGAACCCAGTAATCCATCAAATTAACGACAACGCCGTCCAACCATACCTTCAGAAGAAGATCAGCCAACCGGTTGCGCTGGATCGCGCGGCAGCGCCGCTGCGCACGTTCATGTTCAGGCAGACGCGCGAAAAAGACATCCAGCTGTTCTATTCGATCTCCAAAGAGCCGCGGCCGGCGCAGCAAAAGGACGTGCCGACGTATTTGCTGGTACCGGCTTTCGTGCTGTCTGAGCTCAAGACCGCGTTTGAAATCGGCTTCGCGATCTATATTCCGTTCATCATCGTAGACATGGTCACGGCCAGTATCTTGCTCTCGATGGGCATGATGATGATTCCACCGATCATTATCTCGCTGCCGTTCAAGGTGTTGATCTTCATCCTCGTCGACGGTTGGGATCTGGTCATCAGCGCGCTCTTTCAGAGCTTTCACCAGTGAGCTACGGCGACGTCATCGCGATCGGACAGCAGGCGATCTTAGTCGCGTTACTCGCGGCGGCGCCGGTACTGATCCTGAGCATGATCGTCGGCTTGACGATCTCGATCTTTCAGGCCGTGACGCAGATCCAGGAGCCGACGCTGGCCTTTATTCCGAAGATCGTCGTTTCGGCACTCGCGCTGCTCTTTTTTGCGCCGTTCATCCTCGCGTTGCTCACCGATTTCGCCGCCCGCATGTTCTCGAGCATCTCGACGTTCGCGAAGTAAGGCGACGCCGTGCATCTTTTTGGGCTGACGCCGCAACAATTCGAGACGTTCTTGCTGATCTTCATAAGGATCAGCTCGATGTTTTTTCTCTTTCCGGTATTTTCGTCTCGACAAGTCCCGATGCAGGTGCGTTTGGGTCTGAGCGGACTTATTTCGTTCATCATCTTTCGCGTCGAGCCCGCACCGCACTTGACGGGCGGCGCTTTCGAGCTCATCGCCGGCGGGTCGGCACAGGTGCTGATCGGTGTGATCGTCGGCTTCGTGGCCTCGCTGCTCTTCACCGGGATACAGTTTGCCGGCGAGTTGATCGACATTCAGATCGGCTTTGCGATTGCAAACGTTATCAACCCGCAGACGCAACAGAATATCACCATCATCGGTGAACTGCAGCTCACGCTCGCGACGCTGGTTTACCTAGCGACCAATTCGCACTACTTTTTGATCCAGGGCGTGGCCGGATCGTTTAACCTGCTGCCCCTTCCGTACATCAATCTCGATCCGAGCGTCGCCGGGAATCTCGCGCTGTTCTTTGGTCAATCGTTCCTGATCGTGTTCAAGATTGCTGCGCCGGTCGTCGTCGCGCTCTTCCTGACCAACGTCGCGTTAGCGTTCATGGCACGCGTTGCCCCGCAGATGAACGTGTTCATCATCGGCTTGCCGATACAAGTCTCGGTTGGGTTGACGATGATGGCGATTTCGCTCCCGCTGCTCGGGAGCGTCGGCCCGGAGGTCTTTTCAGACGTCTCCGGGCAAATCGACCAGGTGTTGCGGGGCTTAAAGCCTCCGTAGCGCTCGTCGCGCGATGGTGCATTGGCAATGCGACAACCGCACTCGCTTAGATCTTCGCGTCTCGCACAATGAATGTCAGGGTGCTCGCCGCTCGGACAACCCGCTCGCGCGGCCGTCGCATCGCCACCGCCTCATCGCCCGTCTCGCTAACGAACACTTCAATCTTAGGATGAGCTAGAGCGAGATCAGGGATTGAAGTACAAGAACTGCCCGATTTGGTTGGCGGTTTGTTCGGTGAAATAGACTTCGTTATCGGGGCCGATCGTCAGCCAGAACGGGCCGGCGTTGGCGGTCTTGGTGGGATAGATGTTGATGGCGCTCGTGCTCGTGATGAACTGCACGATCGTGCTCTTGGTCTGATCGCCGATGTAGAAGTTGCCGTCAGGTCCCAAGGCCAATCCGTACGGCGAGGTAACGCCGGTCAGCGGCGTCTCCTCGGAAACCTGGCCCGTGGTCAACATCCGTCCGCGTTTGTCGGCCTTAGTCTCGGTGAACCATAGCGCGTTGTCGGCGCCCGAAACGATCACGCCCAGACCCGACGCCGGGGTTGTGACCGCGTACTCGACCGGACTGCTCCCGGCCGCGGCGCTCGGATAGATCTCGCCGATTTGATTGGCGTTGGTTTCGACAAACCACAACGCGCCGTTCGGACCGACCGCGATCGATTCCGGATTCGCGTTCGCCGTCGCAAGCGGATAGAAGGCAAAGCTGCCGCAGCCCGGCTGAACGCGCCAGATCCCGTTACTGGCGGGATCGGTCACCCACAGGTTGCCGTCGGGGCCGGCCGCGATGCCCCAGGGCGTCGGCTGCGCTCCGGTCTGTGGCGGCAGCGTGCATTCGACGAAGCTGAGGTATGAAAGGTTGAACTGGGCGATTCGGCCGCCGCCGAACTCGGTCAGCCAGAGGTTCCCGTCTTGGCCGAGGACGATTGAGAGCGGCTTGGATCCACTTTCCGGCAGCGGGTAGTCGGTGATGACCGCCGACTGGCTCAGGACCCCGACCTTATTGGCGCCCTCCTCGGTGAACCATAGGGCGGTCTGGGTCTTGGTAATGCCCGCGGGCTGCGAGTTGGCCGTTGGAATGGTGTACTCGCTGCTCACGTTGGGCGAATAGGCCGGGGCCGGCGTCGCCGTTCCGCTCGTGATCGGGGTGGTATGGCCGCAGCCGCCCAGCACGAGCGCGGCAGCCACCGCACCGGCCAAGACCAGCGTATGTTTCAAGTTGCTCTCCTGGTGGTCGTTTTGAGTCAGCCTCCCTTATTGGCAGGCTACTACCACGTTCCCGCTCGCGATACCCAAGCAAGCACACAGGATGTGGCTGAAGGTTCCAAGCTCAGGATGAGCGCTTGGGCGTAGCCCAATGGAACCGTCCTCAGCTTGCCCGGAAGCTCGCCGAAAACTTCTATGAGCATGCTCGCGACCGAACTCGATGGCTAAACCGGAACAAACCGAAAAGGCCACACCGAAACGCCGCAATGAAGCACGCGAACGCGGTCAGGTCCCTCGTAGTACGGACCTGGCTGGCGCCGTGATCTTCCTCGCGGTGGTACTCACCCTGCACGCACTTTTCGCGCCGATGATGAACGGCCTGACCGGTGAGGCTGCGGCATATTTTTCACGTATCGCCCAGCAGCACGATCCCACCTACCAATCGATGTTGTCGCTCTTCGTGCAGGCCTCGGGCGGCATCGGCTGGGTTGTGCTGATCGTCTTCGGCATCGCCATCGTCGCCGGCATCGGCGCAAATCTCATGCAATTCGGTTTCGTACTGACGACCGTCCCATTCAAGTGGTCGTTCTCGAAGCTCAATCCGATCAACGGCTTCAAGAACATCTTCTCGAAGCGGATCTTCGTCAACCTCGCGAAGCAGTTGATCAAGCTTTCCGCCGTCGTCATCATCATCTACTCGACGCTTTCGTCGAACATGGGTATCTTCGCGCAAGTCGGTCAGACCGATCCGGCCGGGGTCATCAGTCTCACGTTCGACGTCATCTTTACCGTAGCGTGGAAGTTTGGACTATTCTTGGTAGTCATCGGGCTGTTGGATTATGCATACGAGCGCTGGCAGCTGGAAGAGAACCTCAAGATGACCAAACAAGAGGTCAAGGACGAGTGGAAGCAGTCGGAGGGAAATCCGGAAGCCAAAGCGGCGCTCAAGCGTCGTCAGCGTGATTTTGCCCGCCGCCGCATGATGCAAGCCGTTCCGCGCGCAACGGTCGTGGTGACCAATCCCACGCACTATGCCATCGCATTGGAATGGGACGAGATCAAGATGGACGCGCCGGTCGTAATTGCAAAAGGCGCCGATCTCGTCGCCAAGCGGATCCGCGACATCGCGATTGAGCACCACATCCCGCTCATGGAGAATCCGCCGCTTGCGCGCACGCTCTATGAAAGAGTTGAACTCGGTCATCCGATTCCGCCGAACCTCTACGCTGCTGTCGCACAGGTTATCGCGTTCGTCTACAAGCTGAAGAGAAAGATCATCGCTTAATGGCAACGCAAGCACCCGCGACAGGTCAGACGACGATTCAGCGACTCGCTAGTTTCACGCCGATCCTCATCGCCGGCGCATCGGTGATGCTCGTCGTTCTGATGATCGTCCCGATCCCGCCGTTTCTCCTCGATATTCTGCTGGCGTTCAACATTACGATCGCACTCGTCATTATCGCGACCGCATTGTATACGGAGAACGCCTTGGCGTTTTCCGCGTTCCCAACGATGCTGCTCATCGTCACGCTGTTCCGGCTTTCGCTGAACATTACCGCCACGCGTGCCATTCTGCTCCACGGATACGCGGGCGAAGTCATCAATTTCTTCGGGCAGATCGTCGTCGGCGGCAATTACGCCGTCGGCTTCGTGATCTTCCTGATCTTGATCATCATTCAATTCGTCGTGATCACCAACGGCGCCGGGCGCGTCGCCGAAGTCGCGGCTCGCTTCACGTTGGACGCCATGCCCGGTAAGCAGTTGGCCATCGATGCCGACCTCAACGCGGGATTGGTTACCGAGGCCGAAGCGCGCCAGCGCCGACGCGATATTCAGCGGTCGGCCGACTTTTACGGCGCGATGGACGGCGCCAGCAAATTCGTCCGCGGTGACGCGATCGCGGCGGTGATCATCGTCGCGATCAACACGATCGGCGGCTTCATCGTCGGTGTGGCGCAACAGCACTTGACCATTATCGAATCGTTGCAAAAGTTCACGCTGTTGACGGTCGGTGAAGGGATCGTCACGCAGGTTCCGGCTCTGCTCATTTCCACCGCAACCGGTATCATCGTGACGCGCGCCGCGGCCGAGACGGATTTCGGTACTGACATCGTCAAACAGTTGACCGCGCAGCCGCGCGCGCTGCTCATCGCCGCAATCATCACCGCGCTCTTTGGTCTTGCGGGACTCGATCGCTGGCTGCTGCTCCTCATTTCAGCCGTCCTCTTCATTATCTACTTCGCGCGCCGCGAGGGGGCGGCCGAAGCCGCGGCGGAGCGCAAGGTCGCACAGGCTAAAGCCGGTGCGCCCGGCGCGCCCGGTGCGCAACCCGCGGCCAAGGGCGGCGCTGAGAGTGTCGTACCGCTGCTCTCGTACGATCCGATGGAGCTAGAAATCGGATTCGGGCTCATTCCACTCGTCGATGTCAATCAGGGTGGCGATCTGCTCGAGCGCATCACGCTGATCCGGCGGCACGCAGCGCGCGACCTCGGTATCGCGGTTCCGCCGATTCGCGTGCGCGATAACTTGCAACTGCGCCCCAACAGTTATCTGGTCAAGATTTACGGTTTGGAAGTTGCGCAGGCCGAAGTGATGGTGAGCCGGCTTCTTGCGATGAATCCGGGCACGGCTACCGCGCCGATCGACGGCATTCCAACCACCGAGCCCGCTTTTGGATTGCCCGCGTTGTGGATCGCGGAGAACGCCCGCAGCGAAGCGGAGATGGCTGGTTACACCGTCATCGATCCGACCAGCGTGATTGCAACCCATCTTACCGAGTTGATCAAGGCGCATTCACCCGATTTACTCGGCCGCCAAGAGACGTCGGCACTGCTCGACAACATCAAGTCGCACTACCCCGTCGTTGTCGACGAGCTCGTTCCGGCGCTCCTCACCGTCGGTGAAGTGCAACGCGTATTACAGAATCTACTACGCGAGCGCATTCCGATTCGCAACCTGGTAATGATCCTTGAGACCCTCGCTGACGCCGCGCGGGTGAGCAAAGACGTCGACTTCCTAACCGAAAAGGTCCGAGCGGCACTATCGCGCCACATTTCGGCTGAGTATGCTGAGAACGGTCTGCTCTCGGTCATCACCGTCGATCCGCGTCTCGAGTCGCTTCTTTCGGAAGCGGTTCGTCGCGGCGAGGATGCGTTTGCGTTGCTCGACCCGAATACCGTTTCACGGATCTACACGTCACTGACGCGGCAGATAGCCGTGGCGCAAAACGCCGGTTTGCAGCCGATCGTTTTGTGCTCGCCTTCCGTGCGTTTGGCGCTCAAGCGGCTTACCGAACGCGCGGCACCACAGTTGGTCGTCCTATCCTATTCGGAGATTGCGCCTGGGCTTCGGGTTGAGTCGATTGGCCAGATCACCGCGACTGAGGAAACCGCGGAAGCGAAAAGCTGATGTTCAAATCGATTTTTGGCGGCCGGGGGGGCGGTGTACCCCCGAGCAAGTTGCCTCAACTCCACTCATTCGTCGACGCCGTGGTCG
>PMUE01000312.1 GCA_003167055.1 Vulcanimicrobiota bacterium
GCCGATGGTGGTGGTTTTGCCACTGCCGTTCACGCCGACGACCAAGATGACCGTTGGTGGTTCGGGACCGAAGCGCAGTTCGGCGCCGGGTAGCGTCAGGAAGCGTTCGACGTCGCGATGAAACCGCGCGACGGCTTGATCGGTGGTCGCCCAGGCTTCTTGCTTAGCGACGGTTTTGAGGCCCTCGATGATCTTCGCCGTCGTCGGCACGCCGAAGTCGCCCATGATGAGCAACTCCTCGAGGTCTTCCCAAAACTGCGGTGTGAGCGGCTTGCGCGCGCGGCCGAGGTTTTCCACGGCAGCGAAGGTGTCGCGCGCCTTGCCCAGCGATGCCCGGAGACGTTGAAACCAGCTCACGGACCCTCCCCTTCCCTAGGCAAGCATCGAACTCCTGTTCGTATTTGCTTCACAAAGCTGAAGCTTTGTGCGGCAAATACCCGTGGCTCGCTATGCTCGCTCACGGTCTGGCTACGGGCGCTCCCAGTAGACAATCTCGCCGCCAACGAGGGTCATGCGAACATTGCCGAGAGGCGCGTCGACCACGGCGAGGTCGGCCATAAACCCCGGTGCGATGCGGCCGCGATCCGTTTCACCGAGGAACTCCGCTGGTACGCTCGTCATCGCGGCGACGATCTCGTCAACCGTCATACCCGCGCGTTGCATCAGCGCGTATTCGTCGCCTGGATCGGCATCGACCGCGCCGTAGTCGGTTCCAAAGAGCACGATCCCGCCGGCGTCACGCCAGGCGCGTAACTGTTCGATCGCGGTGGCGACCATCGATTGCGCAAGCGATAACCGATCGTGTCGCATCAGATGCTTCCAGAGCGCAAGCGTTGGAATCAACGCGGCGCGGCGTTCGCGCGCGGCTTGCAAGATATCGTCATTCCATGGGCCGCCGCGCGGCACGGTGTGTGCCAGTACGTCAACGCCGGCGGACAACGCGGTTCGCACGTCGTCGGCCGTATTCGGATGCACGAAGACTTTCTTCCCCGCGCGATGCGCTTCGTCGACGATCGCTCGCAGCACCTCGAGCTCCATCACCACGTGTCCGGAATTCGACGAGAGAAAGACTTTGATCGCGTCGGGGTCGTGGTCGAGCAGCGTGCGTGTGGCTTGCGCGGCCTGACGCGCGTCCACGACTTCAGGAAGCGGTGTCTGCATCACGCCTATGACGGCCATCACCATCGGCGGCGGCAAGGCCCCCGGCGGAACGAGTCCTTCGCCGGTCGAGCGAATACGCGGTCCCGCGACCTCGCCGCGCTCGATGCGCTCGCGCAGCGCCTGCGTATTCTCCCACTGCGACGAAAGATCGAAGACGCTGGTGAAACCGTAACGCGTGAAGTCCTCGAGCTGTGCGGCCAGCTCCGCCGCCGGCGTGGCGTGCGCTTGCGACCACTTGCGTTCGAAGAAGTGCACGTGCGCGTTGTACAGTCCGGGAACGATCGTTGCACCCGAACAATCGACCCGCTCCACGCCTTCCGGAGTCTCGAACGAGGAACCATCGCCTACCGCGACGATGCGATCGCCGTCGATGAATACGTTACCATTCGTGGCGCCGGTCAGCAGCCGAGGCGCCGGCACTAAGCGACCGGGTCCAGACCCGTAATCGTGGAGGCTTCCATCTTCACCCACTGCGGCGCGCCGCCGTCGACGCGCACGGGATATTCGAAGGTGACGTTGGGCTTGCCGATTTGATCGCGCATGATATCGGCCAGCCGTCCCTCGATGAAGACGCGCCGGCCGTTGCCAAACGGCGCGCGGCCCGGGATAAAATGAATCTCGAACACGGCGGCGGAGGGCGTAAACGCATGGACCGTCGCGCTATAGCAGTCATGAGCCGCCATTTTGAGTGCCGCGACGATTTGCGAGAAGAGCGTGTCATCCACGCGCACGCGGCGCTCGTCGAAACAGCGCTCGCGATCGATCACGTAGCGCGCGCCGCCGACGCCGTCAATGAAATCCACCGTAAATTCGCGCCCGGAGAGGTGCATTTCCAACGTGCCGCCCATTTTCGTCGAGCGCACTTCCCGAATCCAATCCTTGTGGTCGCGCATCGTCTTGGAGAGCAGCTGCTTCTTCCACACAGTCAGCCGACGCGATCCCGGAACGCGGCATCAACGCGATAAACGTAGGCAAGCACTTCTGCGACCACCGCGTAGAGCTCGCGTGGAATCGAGTCGCTCACGTTCAAACGCGCGAGCGCTTCGACCAGCCCCGCATCTTCATACAGTGGAATGCCACGCTCTTTGGCGATGCGGACAATCGTTTCGGCCGTGATGCCTCGTCCCACCGCCACCACTTCGGGCGGATCGGATGCGAGCGGATCCCACTTCAGCGCCGCGGCGGCGGGCCGCTTGAATACCGACTTGCGAAAATCGAAAAAGCGACTCATGCGCGCGTGTCCCAGAAAGATTTTCGTAGCGGTGGGTCCGACGGCGACGCTGGTGCCTCCACGGCGTTCGCGCCCGCCGGCGGCGCGATGCCCGCACCGATCGCGCTGATGCGATAGTGCAAGCTTTCCAAACGCTGGCGTAGATCACCGAGTGTCGAGCGAAATCGATCGGCGGCAAGGTTTGCCTGCGTCTTGACGTCGACGCTCACTGCGCGGCCAACGGTTTTTACATCGATAGCGACCGTTCCAAGCGACTTGGTATCGAGCACGAAGGCAATATGGAAATTGTCGCCGTTCATTGCATTCTTGCCATTGGGGGCGTCACGTGAAATTCGCAGATGTACCGGGTCGCCGCCCTCGTAGAAATATGCCGGCAGCGGAATGGTGATGGTGCGCGGATCGGTGCTCTGCGCCGAGAGCACGTTGAGCTGCAGCGCGGTCGTCGCGGTAAGCGCCTCGCGCAATGCGCCCGCGAGCTGCGGCGAATCGCCCCGGCCCGACGCAGCTATCATCGCGAGAATCGCCGACTTTACATCGTAGTCCATCGCCGCGACACGTTCGGCGGCTTGCGCCGCGGCACTCACCGCCGCGGCCGTCGCCGGTGGTGCGACAGTTTGGGGCGCTCCCGGCAACCCGGGTTGCCCCGGCTGCCCCGGGACGTTTTCGGGCAGTTCGGTTTGCGCGAGCGCATTCCACACGCTTACGCTTTGCACGATCTTGGTTTCTGCGCCGTCGAGCACGTCCGACACAAATTCGGCAATCTGTTCCGGCAATGCGCGCGTATTGCGCATATCGAAACGTCCCGCGAAGGCCAGCATCGAACGCAAAACCCCGGCATCCTCCGGTGCGAGTTTGCCGAGCAGGCTTTCGAGACGCGCGTAGGTGGTCGTGACGTTCTGCGTTGCGGTTGCGATCATTCGCGCGGCCGCTAGCGTGAGCGGTGTAACCGGCACATTCAGACGGGTGAGTAGTGAAGCTTCCGGACTTGCCGGCACGGCCGGGGACGTCACCGGCGACGCACCTTGGGGCTGCGCGCCTTGCGCCGGCGCGGGGGCAGCCTCGCTGATGATGGGCGGTGCGACCGGAAAGCGCGACGGTGCCGGCACAGCGTTGGCGCTTGCCGGCGG
>PMUE01000170.1 GCA_003167055.1 Vulcanimicrobiota bacterium
GCGCTGACCACGACGCGCAGCGAATTCGACGGCACGTTCTTAAGCGTACCGGCAAGCCACGATTCGAGACCCGCACCGTTTTCAACCAGAATTTTTGCCTGCGAGAGCGTGACCGCGTCTTGCGGCGTCGGCTCATAGTCTTCCGGCGACGCGCCGACCGGCACGAGATTTTGCACGTGCACGCGATCGCCGCCAACGCCTTCGACCAACGAGTTGAAGGTCGAGATCGTGGTAACGACCGGAATCGGTCCGGACGAAGCCGCCGTCGAAGCGGCGTTGTTGCAGCCGGCGAGCACGCCCACGACGAGCAGCGCGAGGATGCGCGTTATTGACATGCTTTACACCGTCCGAAAAATTCCATTGCGTGATCTTCAAGCGCAAAGCCGTTGAGCGAGCGCAGTGATTCCGAAAATTGCTCGATCGCGGTGCAGTCGACGTCATCGACGCGCCCGCAGACTTTGCAGATGGCATGATGATGGTGATGCTCGGGCTCGCACAGCATGTAGGTCGATTCGCCCGCCGGCTCGATGCGCACAGTGACGTCGCCTTTGGTTTGCAGATGTTCGAGCGTGCGATACACCGTCGAGAGCGAGACCCGCGCTTTGGCCGAGCCGAGGGCGCGATGAATCTCCGCTGCGGAAATAAAGCGCTTGCGCGCGCGCAAGATCGAGGCAATCTGCTCGCGCGGTCGCGTGACGTAGTCGGACCGGACTCCCATGCGGGCTTTATTTGCGAATGATTTGCAAAATCATTTAGGGCTGGGGCGTTCGCGCAGCGCAGTCGACGATCGCCTGCTTAGCCGCCGTTTCATACTGCTGCTCCCAGTAGGAGGTGGCGTCGGCAAAACTTGGGAGCGTTACGCCCGCTTGGACCGCGAGCGCTTTCACTTGCGGCACCAGAGTCGCGACGAGCTTGGGCGGATTGGGCGCGGTTTTCGCCGCCACCGCGAGCTTGAGCCAGGCGCTGGCCGCACTGGCGGCTGCGACCTTCCCTTCGGCTTGGGGACAGACCGCGTTGCCCGCGCTGACGTTGCGCTGCACGAGGAGATCGGCCCACGCATCGAGGGCGCTGATCCGCGCCGCAAGCGGCAAGTAGTTGTTCTGCGGGCAGACGCCTTGGAGCACGACCTGCTCCTCCTCGACGTCGCTTTGTGCCTGAACGAGCGCCACGCCGCGCTGGTTCTGCTGCGCGGCCGGCGCCGGGTGGTCGGCAAAGTTTTGTAGCTGGGCTTGGACCGCGTTGATGTGGATGTCGTTGCAACGAGAATCGGAGGCGACGGTGGCGCTCGAAAGCGCGACCGCGAGTACGGCGGAAAGCATCGGCCCTTGCTTCCCGCCCCCGCATCTGCCACCTTTGTCTCCCTTTGACAGGGGCACCGCAGCATGCGTATAATTCAGCGCGTTGCCCCTGGGGAACCTCGGTCAAAACGTGGGGATGTAGCTCAGCTGGTAGAGCACTTGCTTCGCATGTAAGGGGTCAGGAGTTCGAGTCTCCTCATCTCCACCAATTGAAGAACGACGGTCAGGAATGGCCGTCGTTCTTGCCTTTCATGAGGACTTATGTGCCGGGGCGTGGCTGCTCGGCTTCTACACCGATTGCGCAGCGCTGAGAATTACTTCAACCACGCGGTCGGGTTGCGAGAGCATCGGCACGTGGCTCGAATCAAGTTCCGTCGTCTTGGCTTTCATGCGTTTCGCAAGAAAGCGCTCGAGATCCGGGTTAACGGTGTGATCTTTCTTTCCGACGATGTACCAACTCGGTTTGGTCTTCCACGCAACGCCCGGAGCATCGTGCGCGAAGATGTTGGCAGCCGGCGCGCCCTGTGTCGACCACACGAGCTGCTGTTCAGTCGCCGAGAGATCGCCGCAAAAATACTGTAGGCCCTCTTTGGTCAGCCAGATGCGCCCATCGACGACTTTGATATGCTTGAGCACATCGGTCGTGGGGAACTTCTGCTGGATGCTCTGCGATGTCTCGCCGGCAGCAGTATCAGGAGCAAGCGCGTTGATATAAACGAGCGCTTTCACGCGCGGGTCGGTTCCCGCGGCCGTGATCACCGAGCCGCCATATGAATGTCCAACAAGCACGATAGGCCCCTTCACCACGTCCATCGCCCACGTCGCAAAAGTGACGTCGTTTTCGGGTGTGTTAAGCGGGTACTGCGCAGCAATGCAATCGTAGCCTTGCGCTTGCAACGGCCCCATTACCTTGGTAAAGCACGAGCCGTCGGCCCAAAGACCATGACAGAACACTATGCTCGGCTTGCCCGCACTGCTCATCGTCGCAGCCACTTCCGTTTGCGCCGATGCAAAGGATGTGCTCGCCGCGGCGGCACCGATCGCTGCCGCACTTGCCGCAAGAAATCGACCCCGTTTGATGCTAGTTTTCGAACGCATGCTATCACTCCCGTCAATGTAGTAAGGGCTAATTCGGTTCACAGGCGCTCCGAACGGCCCCTCCCTCGTGAGATGATATGCAGACGGGTGTTAATGCGACTACCACCAAACTACCATCAGATGAGCGATTGGAAGCACGACGGCGTACAGGTAATTCCCGGGACGAACCTCGATCCAAATACGGCACAGACCCCGGGTATGGAGCGTAAGGCAGCGATCGATTTCGCTCGCGTCGGCGCGCAGAAGCTCTGGGCGGGCACGGTGCACATCCACCCCGACGCCAAGACCGGGGCGCACCATCACGGCCCACTCGAAAGCGTCATCTACGTCGTCAAGGGCAAAGCACGCATGCGCTGGGGCGAACATCTGGAGTTCACGGCGGAGGCGGGGCCGGGAGATTTCATCTACGTGCCGCCGTACGTTCCGCATCAAGAGATCAACGCAAGCCCAACCGACGAACTTGAGTGCGTGCTCGTACGCAGCGATGGTGAAGCCGTCGCGATCAATCTCGATATCGAACCCATCGAAAAACCCGAGACCGTTCTCTGGATCGACCCGATCCATCGAGGCTAGATGCGTGGGCTGACTACGACGCGGTGGACGCTGCACGATACGAGCGCGCGAATGCGACGTACCAATCGAGCGCCTTGGGATCCATCATCGCGTCGCGGCTCGCAACGCGATCAGGCTCGGCACCGGCAAGGATCCGTCGGACGGCCACTTCCATCTTCTTGCCGGTCAGCGTATAGGGGATAGTATCGACCGCGTGCATCTCGTCGGGAACGTGACGCGGGCTACAATCGGTTCGCAATTTGTCCGCGATGCGAGACCGCAGGGCGTCGTCGAGTTCGACGCCCGAGGCCGTCTTCACGAAGAGCGGCATATAGAAACCGCCACCGGGCAGGTCGAGACACACGATGAGACTGTCCGCAACTTCTTTGAGGGTATCGACGGCGCGATAGATTTCCGCGGAGCCGATCCGAACGCCATGGCGGTTCAGCGTTGCATCGGAGCGACCGTAGATGTACGCGCCGCCACGATCGTTAATGCGGATGAAGTCGCCGTGACACCAGACGCCCGGAAACTTCTCGAAGTACGTTGCGCGATAGCGTTCGCCGCCAGGATCGTTCCAGAAGAAGAGCGGCATCGACGGCGACGGGCTCGTAACGACGAGTTCGCCGACTTCGTCGTCGACTTCTTCGCCCGCGTCGTTCCATACGCGCACGTCCATACCGAGGCCGCGTGCTTGGATTTCGCCCGCGTAGACCGGTTGAAGGGGCGTGCCACCGACCCAGGCCGCGACGATCTCGGTGCCTCCGGAAGGCGAATTGACCCAAATGTCGTCTTTGACGTTGTCGTAAAACCAGGCCGTCGTTTCCGGCGAAACCGGCGACCCTGTCAACAGCACGCTGTCGATTTTCGAGAGATCAAAGCGTTCGCGCGGTACGATGCCCGCTTTCTTCATCATTTCAACGAACGTCGGACTTGCCCCGAACGTGGTCGCGCCGGCGTCGACGGCTAACTGCCACAGCATCGACGGATCCGGATACGCGGGATGGCCATCGTAGAGAACGACGGAACTGCCTTGCAGCATCACCGAGAGCAGCGCGTTCCACATCATCCAACCGGTCGTGGAATAGAAGAACATCCGTTTTGAGGGCCCGAGATTCTGGCCGAGTCCCGTCGATTTGAGATGTTCCACGAGCACCCCGACGTGCGCATGCGCGATCGCCTTTGGCAAGCCCGTCGTTCCCGATGAAAAGAGCACCCAGAGCGGATGGTCATGAGCGACGCGCTCAAACGCAAAGGCTTCCGGTGCGACCGGCGCCGCGTTCGCGAATTGCGACCACGACAAGGCGCCGGCGATCGGTGAATTCCTGTTGGGCATGAGATACGGGAACCACACGACGTGCTGGACCGTCGGAAGCTCCGCGAGGACTTCGCGAATGACGGGCGCGCGATCGTAGTCTTTGCCCGCGAATCGATAGCCGTCGGCGACAAAGATCAGCTTCGGCTCGATCTGGGCGAAGCGATCGATCACGCTGCGCGCCCCAAACTCGGGCGCGGCGCTGGACCAGATCGCGNNCCTTTGCCGATCCCGAGAGCGCGCAGCGCGGTCGCGAACGAGCGCACGGCGGCGCCGAGTTCGTGCCACGTCATGGTCGCCAGTGCACGCGTTTCCGAGCCGTGGACGAATACGATCTCATCCGCCGCGGCAGATCGCTCCCGGCGCAGCAAGTGCTCAGCGTAGTTGACGCGCGAACCCGTGAACCAGCGCGCGCCGGGCATCACGCGGGCATCGAGCACCTGGTCGTACGGACGATCGGATTGTACGTCGTAGAACGACCAGATCGCGCTCCAAAATCCCGCCAGATCGGTGATCGACCAGCGACGCAATGCCTCATAGTCGCTGAAACGAAGGTCGCGTTCGCGCCCGAGCCAGTCCATGAACCGGACAATCTGCGACTGCGCGACGTGCGCGGGATCCGGTGTCCAGAGGAGTTGGCCTTCGGTCATCGAGTTCGCAGCCTTGCTGGATCGGGCGACGTTTTCCCGCGAGCGTCACGCTGATCCATGGCGAAGGCCTCCGCCGCGTCTAACGACCCCTTGTCAACGGTCATGCGGCGCATCCCACGCGGATAGTGGTCACCCTGATTCTCCGACAGCGACTTCTCACAGATCACCGCCAAGTACTCGAAACTGGCCCAGAGCCCGCGGTCACTGACTTTGCGCCTAATCATGATTACTGGTTCAAGCTGTTTCCAGGTGTTGAATACGACGCCATCCCACAGATCGCACACGAGCGTTCGGTCCACGATACCGAATTTTACGAGGACTCCCACAGTTTCAAAAAAGTTTGCTACATCGCGTATTGCGTAGAGCTCAGGAGATAAGATCTCGCCTGCCAATTTGTTTCGCTCCACAGGATCGGCAAGGAGTTTCGGCACCTGTTCAAGGACAAAGCGCCGGGCCTGCCCGAATTTTTCGGACTCAAACGTTTCGCGCATCTCAGTAATTGCCGCGAGCTGATTGCTCGATCGAGTGTGACGCAGTTGAACGATCGCTGCAATTGCCGTTGCCGCGATGACAAGAAAAGTACCGAGGGATGCAATGGTACTCCACGCCTCTAGTGACATATAGTTCCCCTACGAGCCGCCAGACAAGTTCCCGCCGTGAAATTGCCCGAAGGTGCGGGCCAGCATCACGCCCATGACGAGCGCACCCAATCCCGCCGCAACAACGCAATCCCAAGAACGCAGGTCGAAATTTCCAACACGAAAGACGAGAACGTAGCCGACTACCAAGTTGAAGAAACCCCAAAGAACGTTGACCGTTGATGACGACAGCCCTTTACCCGGCGGTTTCGCAAATGGGCTCTGAAAAGGACGCCCCATCAAGCCGCTAACGAAATGCGGAATCCCGTTGGTAAGGAACGCGCCGCCAAAGAAATAAGCAACGTATGCAAGCCACATCATCCTACGCATTCTTTCTGCGCTCGCGAATCCCCGGCCGTCGCCGGCGGGTTGGAGGCGCTACGAGCGCAATTTACGATATCCCCGTCGCCAAGATCGACGGTTCGCCCAGCACGCTAGGCGAATTCGCAGGCAAGGTCCTGCTCGTCGTTAACGTCGCGTCGCAGTGCGGCTTCACACCACAGTACGAGAGCCTCGAACGTCTCTACAGCGATGAGCGCGAGCGCGGCCTCATGGTGCTCGGATTTCCCACGAACGATTTTGGCGCGCAAGAACCGGGCGCGAATGAAGAGATCGCCGAGTTCTGTTCGACGTCGTACGGCGTCGATTTTCCGCTCTTTTCAAAGATTTCGGTGCAGGGGGAGACTCGGCACCCGCTCTATCGCGAGCTGATCGCCGCCGCACCGCGTGCGACCGAGAAGCCCGACGGTTCGTTTGCGAAGCAGATGGCGTCGTACGGGATCTCGCGCAACGACCCAAGCGACGTCTTCTGGAATTTCGAGAAGTTTCTTGTCGCGCGCGACGGCTCGGTTGTTGGGCGCTTCACCTCCGACATCACGCCGGATGATCCGCTGCTCGCCGGTGCGATCGAAGACGAGCTCGGCAGATCTCGCTAATCACCGTCCCATGGAATAGAACTCGGGATTCGGTCGCATGTCCATCAGGCCGGCCATACGATTCGAGAATCCAAAAAATGCAGCGATCGCGGCGATATCCCAAATGTCATCGTCGGAGAATCCCGCCTCGTGCATCTCCGCGATGTCTTCATCGGTCGCCGCGAACCCCGGTTCATTCACGTACGAAGCAAAGGCCAGCATCGCTCGCAGCCGGGGAGTAAGGTCCGCCGTTTGCCAGTTGTTGGCGATCTGCTCGGCAAGGATGGGATCCTTGCCGAGAATCCGTAGCGCAGCACCGTGCGCCGTCATACAATACTGGCAACGGTTTTCGCTGGAGACGGCGACGACGATCGCTTCGCGCTCCGCGCGGGTGAGATTGCTCGGACCTTTCATGAGCACGTCGTGATAGGTCATGAACGCGCGGAAATGTTCGGGGCGTTTCGCGTAGGCGCGAAAGACGTTCGGTACGAAACCGATCTTCTGACGATTGGTCTCGTAGATTTCTCGAATATCGGCGGGGACGTCCGCTTCAGCGGGCTCACCGAAGCGCGATGCAGGCGTGCGACTCATGCACGAGACGTTCGCAGGCGGCTTGGTAGACGCCTAGTCACAGATCGGGGCGATTGCACGTTGCAACGGCCATGCCTACATGGGGAGCATTTTTGATGAAGGCCAATTTTATGGCAGCGTTGCTCGCTGCCGCCGGAACGATTGCGATCGCGACACCAGTGTATGCCGACGAAACGGCAACCTGCCGTGGTCCGCTTTCACCCACCGAGACCGCGTTCATCCAGAGCGCGCAGCGCGATCTCACCGCCCGCTTTCCGCATGCGAGCGACGCGGTTGCAGCCGGGTACGTGCGCTACACCGCGCCCGACGACACCGGCGCGATCAGCTACGCCGACAAGCAATGGACGTCGGATCCCACGCACCCAAGTCAACTGTGGTATGACGCCGACGGCAACCTGATGGGCGCCGACTTTTCCGTACCGCGGCCGAACAATGAACCGCGCCCACAACTGTGGGGCGTCGATCCGTGCCGCTGGTTCGAATTCAACGGTCACGTCCACTACGTCGTGCGGGAGCCGGGCAGCAACAAAATGGTCTACGACCAGTGGATTTGGAACAAAGACTTCCTCGCCTTGGGCGGCAACGTGTCGAATCCGTCGGCCGACACCGTCGTCAAAGCCGGGCGCGTGCCGAGCGCCAACTATGTCGACACGATCTTCGAGTTCCCGACGCTCTGGGATTTGATCGTGTGGGTCAAGCCGCACACGCCCAACCAGCTCTTCTGGTAGGTCGGGCTCAGCGCTTCTTGCGCTGAGCCGTTTTCTTTCCGGCCGCCGTCGCGCTGACGGTCTCGGCAACGCCCGAACCTGCTTCGAGCAAATCGCTCGCCGTCGCTAGAACTTTCGCGGTAGTCTTGGCTCCGCGTGCGATCTTGCCACGCACGCTGGTCGCTTTCTTACGCAACGTCGTCGCCGTTTTGCGGGGCGTCGTCTTCTTGGTCGATTTCTTGACCGATTTTTTCGCAGTTTTCTTTTTCATCACTCTCATCCGTACCCAGACGAGCAAGGCGTCACACGCTGCTCCGGAAAACTGGGCACAAAGCATACATGGAAATCGTCCCGCTGCTGAAGGAAACCGTCGCGAACTTTACGCGGCACAAAGGTCAATGGATGGCGGCCGCCATCGCGTACTTCACCATGCTCGCGATCGCGCCGCTGATCATCGTCGTGGTCGAAATCGCCGGCGCGTTCCTCGGCCAACATCGAGCGATCCTCGACGAGCTCTATCGGTATCTCGCGCAATCGGCCGGACCCTCGGCCGAAATCGGCGTGCGCTCGATCGTCACGTCAACGTTCAATCAGCACAACGCCGGCGTGCTCGCGCAAATCATCAGTTGGAGCATCTTCGTCCTGGCGGCAATTGGGCTGTTCACCGCGCTGCAGAGCGCGCTCAACACGGTCTGGGATGTCGAGATCAAGACGCAACCGATTCTCGAAGCAATTCGCACGCGAGCCGTCGCGCTCGTCGTGGTCATCTTCATCGCCTTGCTCTTGATGGTGCTGCTCGGCGTGGACGCGGTTCTCAACACCTCATCGTTCTTTTCGGCGGTGAGCAAGATCGGGCAGTTCGTCGTCTCGTTCATACTGACGGCTGTCGCGTTCGCCGTGCTCTTTACGTTTCTCCCGGAAACGCAGGTAGAACGGCGCAGCGCGTGGCTGGGCGCCGCCGTCACGGCGCTGCTTTTCGTCGCCGGGCAGTTCGTTCTCGGCTGGTATCTCGGGCGCGCGGCACTGTCGTCGACCTACGGCGCTTTCGGCGGCCTCGTCGCATTTCTCATCTGGGTGAATTACTCGGCACAGATCGTGCTGCTCGGCGCCGAATTCACGCACGTCCTTGCAACGCGTGCTAGTGATGCGTCTGCACGACGACGCCCCCGTTTGCCGGACCGACAGCCGTGACCGTCCCATCCGTACACGAGTACGATGGCCAATTGTCCATCACATACGCCGACTGACTCGGGTACGCCAGTGAGTACGTCGCTTGCTGCGCGGGGGACACCTCCCCATATCCAACGCCATATGGTATAAAGTCATCTTCTCCGAGAAGCACGTCCTGTGATTCACCTGCCATCGTGAATGTGCCGGTGGCACCTGCAATGCAATCAATCCAGAATGAGGGGTAGGTCAGACCCGCTTGCGGTCCAGGTCCATAGCACGCGTAGCCCTGCGATATTATCAGGCTACCGTTCTGGACGAGACAGGCGGCGAGCTGATCGTAGTGGCCCGGATACACGATGTCGTTACCGTCGGCATCCTCGAAAGCAAGTTCACCCTGGTAGCAATTCGAGGTTGGCTGCCCAAGGCTCTCGCAAGCGATGGCTCCCGCTGCGTTCTCCGACTCGCTGACAAAGCCAATTTGCGCTACGACGGCGTTGAGCGTAATATTCGCCAGCGAATTCGCGCCGGCTTGGAGCGTCTCGCTGACGCTGGCATCGCCGAGGATGTTGCCCGGGCCGTTTATGGAACTCGCGTCGTCGACCGCAACGGTAAACGTGTGCGTACCGGAGGTGGATACCCAGTTGATCGTACACGTGCCGGTAGCCAGCCCATTGGCGACGGTACACGCCTCTCGATCGCCGGTGGCGTCCGAGTCGATCCACAGCGTTGCAAACTTCGTCGACGGCGAGACGTACGCCGGCCGGCGTTTGCTGTTCGTCGTACCGGCCGGCGCCGCCCCAATGGTCAGCGTACCGGTTGCCGTTTGCTGCGTTACGGTGGGGAGCGACGAGCCATTGGGAGATGATCCGCCGCCGGAGCATGCTGCTAGGACGACGGTGCTTGCAATGATCGGCGCGAGGATTCGCAGTGCCATGGTAGGTCCTTTCAGTTACTGCTGGACAGTGATTGGGACCGAGCCGGTGCCTCCCGGCTGCGACTGGAGCGTTAGCGTCGTTGCGCCGGCGCTCAAGCCGGTGACGGTGAAATAGGTAAACGTCAATGAGTCGGACTGTTGGACGGATGCGATTGCCGGATTGGCGACCGTCAACGTAAAGCGACCGCCGTAGTCTTGCGCCGTGCAGTCGATGATGGCGCTGCCGTTGACGGCGACGAGAACGCTTGGCGGATTGCAGACAACCGCGGCGGGCGTTGGAACCACGATGACCGTCGTGCCGCCTGCCGGTGACGGCGAAATCGAGGGCGACGGTGACGGCGTGGGCGCGAGATTATGGCGCTTGCACTCGAAGACGTACGTCAGCGGTGCGAGGAGGTTGAACAGCGCAGCAGCCCCGGTGCACGTGGTGGTGTTACCGCTCAACGAACAGGCGCCGCCGGATTGATAGCCTAGCGACGGATGATTTGGATCGAAGAAGTCGAGCAGCAGTTCGAAGTCGCCGTCGTTTTGTGTACGCCGAAGCGTTTGCAGCGCTGCGTTGGGAAGCGTAAGCACGAACGCCGGAATTCCCGAGAGCGTCACGTTTGAGGAAACGCTTACGCCCACGAAGACCAGTGGCTGATCGGTGCCGGTCGGCTGCGGCGCGCCGGCCGGCGGCGACGGCCCGAGCGCGACATCGGCAACAACGCCGCTCGCCGGCTGCGCGAACGTGAGGATCATCGAGCCGGTATAGCCGTCAGTACTCGGAGGGAGCGCGACGGTTTGCGCGGATCCGGCCACGCCGTTTAAGGTAACGGAACTGCTCGCGGTCGACGGCGGCCCTGACGAAACTGCCGAACCACCGCAAGCTGCGAGCACCGCCGCCGCGCCGAGGAGCACAAAGAACCCGGGGACAAACGCAACACTGCGCAGGGGACCAAACATGGTGCGCCCTCCGGTCCCCGGATTATAGCACTAAGCCGTGTTCATTCTCCAAGAGCGCATGCACGAGGGCTTTGTCTTTTTCGGTCGCCGGATTGTAGACGACCATGCTCAGGTGCGGCTTTCCGTCAATCGCAAACGCCGAGTACTCGAGCGTGATCGGTCCCGCGGTCGGGTGTGCCATGTATTTCGTGCCTTCGCCGTGGGTTCGAACGTCATGGCTGCGCCACATTGCCCGAAACTCCGGCGACGAGACGCTCAACTCATCGACAATCGCCTTAGCGTGGGCGGAGACGCCGGCCCGTGCAGTTTCGGTTCGGAATGTCGCGACCACAAAGTTCGCGACGCTTTCCCAGTGGAACATCGTTGCTTGAACGCGCGGAGTAAACACCATGCGCATCAAGTTGCGTTGATCGCCTGGGAGCGCCATTAACTCACGGAACACCGCGGCGGCGGCGCGATTCCACGCAATGACGTCCCACTCGGGCGTCTTGATGTAGGCGGCGCTATATTCCATCGCATCGAGAATGNNGCGGCGACACGTCATCGCTCTCGTGTTGACGAACTTCCGGCGGCCGGTTTTGCGCGAGTAAGAACAGATGCTCGCGCTCGGTGTCGGTCAGTGCAAGCGCATCGGCGATACGATCGAGCACTTCGGCTGACGGCGGGCCACCGCGTCCTTGTTCGAGCCAGGTGTACCACGTCGTACTCACACCCGCGCGCAGCGCAACTTCTTCGCGGCGCAGACCCGGCGTGCGCCGGCGGCTGCCGCTATAACCCAAGCGCGCCGCGTCGAGCTTGGTGCGCCGGTCGCGCAGAAAGTCTCCTAGCGCGTTGTTTAGCCCATTAGTCATTATAGGGGTATAACCTCACGGCTTTTCGTGGACGAGATGAAGGCTTACCATAAGCGACAGCTTACATCGAAAAGGGGATTCACTGTGCGTGTTTTTGTAACCGGTGCGACCGGGTTCGTCGGCTCGGCGGTCGTCAAAGAGCTGCTTAATGCGGGGCACCAGGTGCTTGGGCTCGCTCGCTCGGACGCTTCGGCGGCATCGCTCGCAGCGATTGGGGCCGACCTACAACGCGGCGATCTCAACGATCTCGAAAGCCTGACGCGTGGAGCGCAGGCGTCCAACGGCGTGATCCACACGGCGTTCATGCACGAATTCTTGCGCGCGTCATCGCCGGACGAATTCGCCGCCGGCTACCAGGCAGCAGCCGAAGCGGATCGTCGCGCGATCGAAACGATGAGCGCGGTGCTTGCCGGCTCCGATCGACCGTTGGTTTTTACGTCCGGCACCGCGGGATTGACGCCCGGGAAGGTCGCGAGCGAGGACGACCGGCCCGAAGCCGTCGGGCGTGGTCAGACCGAAGAGCTGGTCGATGTGCTGGCCTCGCGCGGCGTACGCTCGTCACTGGTGCGTCTTGCCCCATCGGTCCACGGCGACGGCGACCACGGCTTCGTGCCGACGTTGATACACATCGCTCGCGCAAAAGGCGCGTCGGGCTACGTTGACGAGGGCGCAAATCGTTGGCCGGCCGTGCATCGGCTCGACGCCGCGGTGCTCTTCCGATTGGCCGTCGAAAAAGCGCCGGCCGGTTCGCGGCTGCACGGTGTCGCCGAAGAGGGCGTGACGCTTCGTGACATCGCGACCATCATCGGCAAGCAACTGAACGTGCCGGTCGTGTCGGTGCCAAGCGCGACAGCAATGGAGCATTTCGGCCCGTTTGCGCGATTTGTCGCGATGGACGTTCGGGCGTCCAGTCGCCTTACTCGCGAACGCCTGGGGTGGAATCCGGCGCAGCGCGGTTTGATCGAGGATCTCGAAGCGGGCACGTACTTCATCGGGAGCCCGGCGTAGCGCGTTTTTCCGGATAGTGGGCCCTCGGAAATTTAGCGTACCCTGGAGGTATGAAGGCGCGGATTGACCCCCGGAGCCTGTTGGTGATCGTTCTCGCCGGCGTCATGGTTGCGGTGCCGTCTGGCCCCACCAACGCCTCGGGAACGATCCGTATTCAGCAGACCGACGGCTCGACAAAGACTTACACCAACGTGCGGATCGTGGTGCTAGCCGACAGCATGATGATCACCTCCAGCGATGGGGAAGGCACGCTCGTCCTCGGCAAGGCTGCCTGCACGAAGGTTGGCGAGCTACTGCGTTGCCTGCCGTACGACGCGACGCTCGAGCAGCACGGCCAGGCCACACATATTCCGCTGAAGTCCGGAACGGTGTGGGTCAATCCGAGCAGCACCACGCAGCAGCTCACCCTTTCCTCGACGCAGCTTCCGCCGCGCGGTGTGCTGCTGTCCATTCAAACGAAAGCCGGAACGTATGTCTCGCTCACCGGCGTCGTCGATCGGATTCAAAAATGAACGCTTCACGCATTGCTGCAATTGCGCTGTTGCTCTTTCTCGTTCCGGTGGCTAGCGACGCGCGCGGCGGGTTTGGCGGCGGCGGCGGCTTTTCGCGCGGCGGCGGTGGCGCTTCGCGCGGCGGCGGTGGTCGTGGCGGTTTCGACTTTCACAACGACGCCCGATCTTCACCTCCACAAACCTTCAGCCGCTCGAGCACCGGGCCGGCCGGTACCAACCGTACGACGACTGCGGCGAAAACCGACAACGGCTACGCGCGCACGACAACTGCAACGAACGGCAACGCCAGTCGCACCAGCTACGGCGCGGCAAGCAGTAACGGGAATTACACGCACGGGAGCAGCTCGTCGAACGGCTACGCGAGCCAAAGCCGCAACACGAGCGGAAACACCAACACCGGCAACTACAGCCACACTGGTAGCGGTAGCAGCCCGAACGGCGCGTATTCGACCTCCGGCAGCGGCAATACGTACAACCGCACGTATAGCGGCTCCGCGACCGCCGTCAATTCGTACGGTCAGGTATATCACTCAAACACGTACGCAAATAACGGCACCATATATCACGGCGCGACCGTTACCAATCCGGCGTACATCGGGTACCCGGCGTGGGGATGGAACGGCGGCTACGCGTGGTATCCGGCGCCGTACTATTATGGTGGCGGGTTTTGGGGCGCGTTTGCGATCGGCGTTACGTCGGCTGCGGTGTACGGTTCGATCGTCGCAGCCAACAATCAGACGATCACCTCGTACCAAGTGCAGCCGAGTTCCCCCGGCGCAAAACTGCTCGAGAGTTACCACCTGACGCAGACCGCGTGCGGACCGCCGGGATTGGTGGTCATTTACGGCCCGAATAACAGCGTGATCTGCGCCGACCCGAACAATCTCGTCTCGGCGGGCAATTACAGCCTCAACTCGCAGACCTTGACGATCGTTTCCGAAAAACCCGCGCAATAGCCAGGTGACCTCGCGCGCCTAGCGTATGGTGGAAGTCATGGCTGATCTATCGATGTTCGCGGGGAACGCCGAAATTCGGAAGGTCCCGGCCGGACACAACTTTTTCTTCGCGGGCGATCCCGGCGACCTAATGTACGTCGTGCTCAGCGGCGACGTCGAGATCATCATCAACGCCAAGATCGTCGAAACCGTTCACAGCGGAGGCATGTTCGGCGAGATGGCGCTCATCGACCGGCGCGAACGCAGTGCAGCGGCTCGAGCCAAGACCGACACGGAAGTCGCGGCCATCGATCAAGAGCAGTTCATCTCGCTGCTCGCCACGCACCCGTTCTTCTCGATCGAAGTCATGCATGCAATGACCGAGCGGCTGCGGCTGCTCAATCAGGCGCTCTTCTGATCCTAGTGTTGGATCAGCGCGATATTCTCTGAACCCACGACGCCGAAGATCACATACTTGCCGCTCACCTGTTGGATCACGAACAAGCACGGTGCGCCGCCGGACCCGAAGGTGCAAGTAATGGCTCCCGGCTGCGGCAGCGGTGACCCGAAAGTGATGGTCTCGCAGCCCGTCGTCGCGACTGTTCCTGCTTCGAAATTGGTGTAGCTGCACGCGTTGAGCGTGTTCGATCCGCCGGGCGCGAAGTTAATCGGCGCGCCGGCCGTCGTCGTGGTTTCGCCAACGTTGTAGCCGCTAATAAAGCCGTCGTACGTTCCGCTGGTAATCGCCGAGGGATTGAGTGTCGAGCCGCTCTGGAATGAAAATCCGGC
>PMUE01000306.1 GCA_003167055.1 Vulcanimicrobiota bacterium
TGAGCGCGAGCACCGGCAGTCCGCCACGCGCCACTTCGCTTGCGATCAGCGGTACGTCTTCGCCGCGCACGAAGGTTCGTTCGAAGGCTCCGCGCGGGGTGTTCGAGCGAAGCGCGTACTCGGCCATCGCAGCCAAACCACGATTTTTCGGGATCAGCACGACTGTTGGCGGGGCGATGGTTTGGGTTTCCACGGAGCATCCTTTCGACTCGAACACAAAAGAAAAGAGAAGAGGCCGCGGGCGGACCGCGACCTCTTCCTGAAACTTTTGTACAGGTTTACGTCAAACAGTCATCGCACGCGACTCGCGAGTCCGTGATGATGGTGATGAACGTGCGCCTGAAATACCGACATGGTGTTGTAGCTTTATACCAGAAAGGACAGGCCAATGCAACGGGAGGTCATCGAGGTCCCCGGCATTTCCGAGGTCAGCCGCGCCCGCCAGGTGCCCATCTCCGCAGCGGTCCGGGCGAACGGGATGATCTTCGTCTCGGGCACACCCCCGATCGACCCCGCGCTCGGCACCTTCGTCCGCGACAGCATCGCGGCCCAGACCGAGCGTTGCCTCCGCAACCTCAAGCATATCCTCGAGACGGCCGGCTCGTCGCTGGAGCGGGTCTGTATGGTCCGCATCTACGCCAGCGGTGACCACTACCGCGCCATAAACGAGGTCTACGCGCGCTTCTTCCCGGCCGATCCGCCGGCCCGAACCTTCGTGCCGGTCGGCGACTGGCCGATGGATTTCGATCTCGAGATCGACTGTATTGCCCTAGCGTAAGCTCTGTGGTACAAAGTAAATAGCTTTGCGTAGCAAAGCTATTTACTAAACTGCTTGCGGAGGGACGTCAGGTGCTTAAACGGCTCGTGGCCATCGGGTTGATCTTTTGCGGCGCAGGCCTGGCCTGGATAATCTTGGGCGCGACGCTCGCGCAGCGCACGATCGACTCGGATAGCTCCCAACAAGCGCAGCTCAGTTCGCAGTGGGGATCCTCGCAGACCCAAAGCGCACCGCGGATTTTTTCGGACAACGGGCCGAAGATCGTTGATATCCCTGTTGCGATCGATCGTAGCCGGATCAACGTCGCGCTGAACCTCACCCAGCGACGCAAGGGGCTACTGTGGTACAACCTCTACGACGTGACGTTTGCCGCACAATATGTCGTGCGCAATACCACCCACACACCGCACTTGTACGTCAAAGTTTCGCTCCCGGCATCGGATGGGAGCTATGCCAATTTGATCTACAAAATCGGTGACCGGCAAATTGACAATGCGACGGCGCTCGATGGCCTCGTGCATTTCGACTTGGCACCAGGCGCCCAGACCATGATTCAAATCAACTATCGTTCGCGCGGTATGGAATCGTGGATGTATCGATTCAAAGACGATGTCGAATCCGTGCGCGACTTCAACCTGACAATGACCACGAACTTCAAGGCGATCGACTTTCCGCCGAAGACGCTGCTCCCCACGAGTGAGGTCGCTGACGGCTCCGGATGGCGTCTGCAGTGGAGCTACGCGACCCTAGTGACTGGAAACCGTATCGGTATGACGGTGCCATACCCGCTCCAGCCCGGTCCGCTCGCGCAGCGCATCACCTTTTGGGCGCCGGTCTCGCTGCTGTTTTACATCTTCGTGATGCTGCTGATCACGACGCTTCGCGGAATTGACCTGCACCCCATGAACTACTTTTTCCTCGCGTGCGCGTTCTTCGCGTTCCATCTGCTGCTCGCGTACCTTGTCGATCGGATGCCGCTGATGGCTGCGTTCGTCATCTGTTCGGTGGTTTCGATGTTCTTGACGATCTCGTACCTGCGACTGGTCGTAGGACTACGCTTCGCCGCATTTGAGGCGGGGATCGTGCAGTTGATCTATCTCGTGCTGTTCTCATATGCATTGTTCAATGAGGGCTGGAGTGGCCTGACGATCACGACTGGCGCGATCATCACCCTGTTTGTCGCGATGCAGCTCACCGGCCGCATTCGCTGGGACGAGCGCTTTGCGCCGGCCCAGATCGTGGTTCCTTAAAGGTCGAAGCGGCATTGCGGGCTATTCGGCGGGTAATCGTAGTGCGGTATCGCTTGAACGATGCCCGCCGCGCCCAGCGCGAGCGCAAACATGATTCCAAACGCCGCGAGCGCTTTTCGTCCTCCGCCGTAGCCGATGAGGCCTGAGATCGCTGCGGCCAAGAGAAGAGCCGGTGAGAGAAAAATTGCTGAGAAAAACACACCGAGCAGAGCGTCCGCGGGTCCGCAGCGGCTGCCGAGAGCGAGGGCGAAGAAGACAGCGCCGACGGTGACAATCCCGAGTATCCCCGACGCGACGGCATAGCCCAGACGAATCGACATTTCAGTAGCCTCCGCGCGCGGGTGTCGCGCGCTGCACGGTGGCGCCGAAGGCGACAGCGATTTTCTCAAGCGCGTGCCAGAAGCGGATGCGATCCAGGACGGGATTGAGAAAGGCGGTCAGCGTGCAGAAACGCGAGGCGTAGGGGCGCTTGTGATGTTCGGCGTGATGCGCTGTCGACTGAAGCAGACCGGTGCGTTGAATTAGCTGCACAGCGCGCGGCGGTCGCGAGCTGTGCGCCCAACGATGCACTTGATTCGAGTGCGAGAGCAGCGCGACGACAAGATACGGTTCCCACAGGTGTACGCGGCACAGCGCAAGGATCGCGGTCACGATGACCGCGAGCGCGATGCAGACGCGGTTGGTTTCGCAGTAGCTACCGGAGCGGATCTTGCCGGGCACGCGATGGTGCTCGATGTTGTCGTTCACGATGTAGCGGTCGAGAACGGGAGATGCGCCGGGCTTGAGCCAGGTGTCTTCGGCCCAATGCATGAGCCCGGTCACGAAGTCGGCGATCAGCAGGCTGAGGAGGATGCAGCCGGCGTAGGAGGCGAGCGCGATGAGCATATCCATGCACTCACCGTAGCGCTCGGCGGTCTTGCCGGGCGTCCGTAGAACTACGTCATGTTCGCCCGAGGCGGCCGGTCAGCACTCGCCGATTGAGTAGAGATCGGTCGTTTGCGACGGGTCCGGGCGAAATCGGATAAGCTCCTGGAAGTACATGTACGACGCACCAATGTCCCAGCCCGACGGGTGCAGCCGCAGGTCGGCATACTGATCTTCGTCGGCATGGACGCAGATGACCCGCGAAGCCGGAAGGTATTCGTCGTGCGTTGCGGCCACGCCGTACCTCCCGGGCGGCAGGCCCCATACTACGAAGAATCCTCGCGCGTTCGTGCGAGCCCTCCAAGTCCCGGCGGCACCGCGTATTATTATGTCCGCGCCCGAGAGCGGGGATTGGTCATCCCAAGGGGATCGAATGTATCCGCGAACGCTTCCGACCGTGTCGGCAGTCGCGTTGATTGGCGACAACCACAACAGCGTGCCGGTGGCAACAGCCGTCATCGCAGTCGCGACACGTAACAAGCTCCTCATACGATCTAATTATAGCTGGCGCGGCGATTGTGTGACGTCCTCCATTTGAAAAGGATGGAACCGTAGCTCGGGCGCATATTTCGCGAAGCTCAAGGAGGCGTCACCCGATTTTCACCTTTGTTGCTGTGCTGCTGCTTGCCGTTGCGACACCGATGCCGAACGGCGCTCCGCCGCTCGACCTTCCCGCAAATTGGATTCAAGCCACACCCGTGCCAGGAACGACCGAGGTCGGCCTGTGGTCTCGTGATGGGACGCCACCGGGCGATTATCCCGTGCGCGTCGTCTACACGGTTCAGGGCGCTTCCGCGGGGTCGTATACGGACGTGGTTGCACGGTTGAGCAAGATCATGACGTGCAAGAGCAGCAACCCAATAGTGGCGCAAATGCTCCCGATGGTCGGTTGCGCCATCGTCGATCGCGAGGAACAATGCGACGGTCATCCGGCGCATCGCTACATTCGGACGCCGCTGCTGGGGCACCAGGAACGCATCGCAATCACCGAGGTGATCGTTCCGTGGGGAGCCGGGTTTATGAGCGTCGAGTACGACCGCCCAGCGAGTGAACTCTCGCTCGACTCGGCCGGGCGCGAACGAACCGACCCCGTGCTCGACGCAATGCGAAAATGGTGCGAAGCCGCCGCGCTGTCGTCGCCGGTTCCCGCCCCGAGCCCGTAACGGACGCACCCAACAGCGGCTTTGTGCGGTTTCAGGGCGATATGGAACCACAGGTCGTCCTCATTACCGGCGCGCTGAGCGGGATCGGCCGCGCGACCGCGTTAGCCTTTGCGCGTGACGGCGCGCACGTCGCCGTCTCGGGCCGGCGCGACGACGTCGGCAACGCCCTCGCAGACGAGCTGCGTGCCCTCGGGACCGAGGCAGAGTTTTTTCGCGTCGACGTTCGCAACGATGACGACATGCGCGCGTTCGTTGATGCCGTCGTAAAGCGCTTTGGTCGGCTCGACGCCGCCGTCAATAGCGCCGGGAGCGAAGGGCAGACCGGTCCGATCACGGGTCAAACGGTGGAAAACTACACTGCGACGTTCGATGCGAATGTGCTGGGCACGCTGCTCAGCCTCAAACACGAGCTGCGCGTGATGCAGCCGCAAGGTGTGGGGAGCATCATCAATCTCTCATCGACGGTCGGTCATCGCGGCGCGCCCGGCGCGTCGGTGTATACGGCGAGCAAACACGCGGTCGAAGGGCTGACCAAAGCGGCGGCACTGGAAGCCGCGCCGTTCGGCGTACGCGTAAACGCCGTCGCTCCAGGGCCCGTCGATACTGTGATGTTGACGCGCTTTACCGGCAGCCCCGAGCGCAAGGCCGCACTGATCGGCACGGTTCCGTTCAAACGCGCCGGGACGCCCGAAGAGATCGCGGATGCAATCCTTTACATTGCATCCGACAAGGCGTCGTTTATCACGGGGCAGATCATCGACGTCAACGGGGGAAAAACCGCACTATGAAAACGATGAAAATTCCGAATGCCGAACATCCGATTACCATCGAGCCAAGCGCGTCGCGCGTGCGCGTGATCGTTGGGAGCAAGACGATCGCGGACACACGAGCCGCCCTCACGCTACGCGAGAGCGACTATCCGGCAGTACAGTACGTGCCGCGCGAAGACGTCGACATGTCGTTGCTGGAGCGCACCGATCACGAGAGTTACTGTCCGTACAAAGGCGAGGCGTCGTACTTCAGCATTCCCAGCGGGGGCGAGCGTAGCGCAAACGCCATTTGGACCTACGAAACGCCGTACGATGCGGTTGCGCCGATCAAAGAATATTTGGCGTTCTATCCGGACCGTGTCGACGCCATCGAAGAGCTTGCGTTATAGCTCGACTTCTGCGGCCGAAGTCCAGAATGGCTCCCCCGGAATAGACTTTCCAACCCGGGCAAGAGGTACGGTTCGCCTGCCCGGGAGAGGCCATCAGCCAGCATAGCATCGGAGCGCCGGGACAGGCATCGCGTAAAGCGCGACTTTCGCCGACCATTTACCGGGCTTTCCACTATGGCGGACGGCGTTCGCCTCCGTTAGGCTTGCGCCATGAGTGAAGGCAACTTGCTTGGCCGTTAAAACGCCGGTAAAAATAGGAATTCTTGGCGCCGATGCTCGTGCCGTCGCGATGAGAAACCTATTATTTGGCGCGGGCCATAACGTGTACACGGGCGACATCGGTGACGGCGCGTCGGTTTGCGATATGCTGATTTTCGCTGGTCCGCGTAGCGGAACCGACGCGATCGTCACCCAGCTCGGGGAGATCGGCGATCAAACCATCGTCGTCGACGCGATTGAAGGCACGCTCCCCGGTCTAGATGCGACCGCGCTTCTGGCCGGCAAGCTTGGCACCTACCGGGTGGTCCGGGCGCTGATTGCGCGACCAAAAGCGGGCAGTCACGTGCTCATGTGGGGCGACAATCCAGATGACATGCAGTTGGTGGCGGGCGTCTTTCGTGCTGCGGGATGTGTCACGACCGATTGTGACCCCACGGTCAACGCTGGCTAGCGGTTATCACGTACTGCACGAGCTCGACGCCAAAATGGAACGCGCGCCCGTCCGGCTGCATTCCGAGCTTCCGCATGACGGCATGGGATCGTACATTTGCGGGAAATGCGAGCGCAAACACGCGCTCGAGCGCGAGACGAGAAAACGCGACGTCAAGGAATGCATCAGCCGCCTCGCGCGCGTACCCTTGGCCCCAATACGCATCGTCGAGGAGGTAGAACACTTCGGTCTTCTCGGTGTCTTCGACGCGACCAAGACCGGCGTGCCCGATGATCGTATCGGTCGTCTTGCTGAGGATCGGATAAATCGGCAAGCCACTTTGCGCGGTGCGTTCTTTGAAACGCTGAATCGCGCGCGCGGTCCGCTCGGGCGTCCACACGCCGCCGGGAATAAACTGCATCACGTCCGGCTTGGCATAGAGGTGCGCGCAGTCGGCTGCATCGGCGTCCTCCCACTCGCGACAGTACAGCCGGCGCGTCTCGAGGGTCTTCACGTTTTGCGTTCGCCGCACGATGCGCACACGCAGCGAGTGCCTTTCGCATCGTCCGGAACTCGCGCGAGCGCCTCTGCCGATATCGTCGCAGTGAAGCACCAGCACGATGGCTCGCCGGCCTCCATTCCGCATGCATTAGGGCCACCACAAAGCGGACACGTCGAAGCCTCGCTCATCATGGCCTTGATCCACTGCCAGTGAGAGTAGGCACGCGTTCGTAGATCATGTCGCGGTTGTAGTAGCGACGGTCGATGAGTTTGACGACTCGTCCGTTGCTATCGGCGAGGAAGATCAACGTCCCGGGGCGACCTTCGCGAAAGAAGGCATTGGGTTGATCTGCGATCGCACTCATCGGTAGCGGTCTCGATCCCTCGCGGCCACCCATGAGTTTGCCGCCGGCTATCGTGACGGCGAAGACCAGCGGCCCATCGAGCATGCGGTAGCGCCCGACATAGCGTTGCGCTTGCGTGGCGGTAAGCCCGACGACGGGTGGATCGAGCGGCAGACGTGTCTGCGTGTCGGAGAGCAGCAGCCACCGGTCGCCGACCCGATGATAGGTGTCCACCATGCCGAATTGCGCTTGGAAGTGTTGGCCGAAGATCGTTTCGTGCTCATCGGCGATGAACGCGATCACCGCGACATCGCCGTCGCGGGTAAAATGCGGTCGCGTCACACGCAAACTTCCCGTCGAGCTCTTTGGCAGTGGCGCGAGGCCGGCGAGAAACTGCGCCTTGGTTGAGACGTGCCCTTCCTCGTCCATCAGGATTGCGGATTGGTCGAGGTCGCGCGCCCACACCGCCTTATCGCCGCTCGTGATCGCGTCGAGACGCGCTTGGATTTGGGCGATGAGCTGCGTTTCGAGCGTCACCGCAAGCGCGAGGACCGTCGCGATCATCAGTGGCCGTCGTACCAGCGGTCGAGATCGGCTTTGAGTTTCGCAAGGCTGGTCGGGTCGATGTAGATCATGTGTCCCGACTCATAGCGTTCGATCGTGAGATTGCCGCGTAGATCACTGGGAAGATGCAGGTGCGCGAAGTCGTAGTTCTGTTGGAAGTACGGTGTTGACATGTCGTAGTAGCCCATTGCGGCGAAGACGCGCATGCTCGGATTCTCCACCATCGCTTCGGCCAGATCGACGATCGTGTTCGGCGGTTTGATCAGCGCGGCGTCGCCGCCGAGATCGGTCTCGTGTTTCCAGTTCCACCCGGCCAAGACGTTGTAGAGCGAGCGATACTCGAGCTGGGTGTGATAGCCAAGTTGATTGCGTACGTAATCGTTGAAGATCGCGACGACGGCGGGCGTGGTCGCGAGATCGGAGTTGTCCCACATCGGTGATTGACGGTTGCCGACCACGTCGTAGCCGGAATACCGCGTATCCATGTAGCCCACGACCTTTCCTTGCGAGCGGAGCAGATCGCTGCGGAAGTCGTTGGGGGCGATGCGCAGGTTCGCTTCGCGAATCACCGTCTCGGAGAGGCCAGTATATGCGGCAAGTTTCTGAATCGTGTCCTCGCGCGTCGCAGGCGCGACGCTATCGCCTTGCGCGAGCGTCGTGAGATATTCGCCGAGCGCGAAGTGCTCAACCGTCGCTAGAAAGGTGGGAAGGTCGGCCGGGCGATTTGGCACCAGATGGTAGTACCACGCGGTCGCCGCTTCGGTCGGAAGAAATAAGACGAAGGGCCAGTCGTTGCCGCCGACATTCTCGTCGTCCCAGAGCACATCGAGGTTCAACGCATTCGACATCAACACGACGCCGTTGAGCTGAATGGCTTGCCCGAAGCCGTTCTCGAGCAGACGTGCAACGGCAGCGGAGCGGACCGTGCCGTAGCTCTCACCGAACAGATACTTCGGCGAGTTCCACCGGCCAAAGTCCGAGAGATAGCTGCGGATGAACTGCGCGAACGCGGCGGCGTCCTCATCGATACCGAAGACCTGCGAGCCTTTGCCGGCGGCGAGCATCCGGCTAAATCCAGTTGCCGGCGCATCGACGTAGACTTCGTCGGTCTTATCGAGCAGCGAGTACTGATTGTCGACGACGGTATATGGCGCGCTCGGCGTTTCGCCGGGCTTTCCGCCGATGACGCGGACCGGTCCGAACGCGGCCATGCGTTGCCAGACGCTCGATCCACCCGGGCCGCCATTATAGAAGAAGGTCACCGGACGTTTTCCGGGATCCACGCCGTCTTGCGTGTAGGAGGTGTAGAACATCGTGTCGATCGGCTGGCGCTTCTCGTCGTAGAGCGTGATCGTACCGGCGCGCGCGGTGTAATGAATCGCGTGACCGTCCATCGTGAGCGTATGCTGCGTCACCGCGTCAGCCGCCGGCGAACGAATTGGGAGCAGCACGAGTACGAGTGCGAAAGCCAGCGGTTTCATGTAAGATGTCTGCATGAAGCCCTTCCTTCCAAGAATGGTGGCGGTATCACTTTCGGCGGCCATCTTCACGTTCGCCTTTGGCGCGGCCGTGGCACTCGCGGACTCGACGGAGTGGGTCCCATTTTCGCCGCCCGATCAGCACTTGAGGATTCAGCTTCCGCCGAATCCGGTCGAGAGTGATAGCGCGATGAACGGCAATTTGCTCCATCAGTGGGTCGTACGGGCCGTGGATTACGTCTACATCGTCCAACGTGTGGTCAGTGGGTCCGGGAGTTTTCAACCGGCGAATCTCGAGGGCGACCTCAATGATTTCTTGACCGGTACGAAAGCGACGCTGCTCAGCCGAGCGAACCAGGTGTGGCCGTCGCCCGACGGATCGGCGCGGGCACTCCGGTTTTCGTTCCGCATGCCCGACGGTCGGCTCGGCGAGGCCGTGTATGTCGCGGACGGCACAAACGGATTCGGAGCGACGATCATCGAGCTCACGCCGGCCCCGGAGAACGCCGAGATGCTCCAGTTCGTCAATTCGCTGACGATTCTGTAAGCTACGCAATGATAACCGGCATCCACGCGATCTTCTACACCAGGCACTCCAAG
>PMUE01000211.1 GCA_003167055.1 Vulcanimicrobiota bacterium
GGCATCGATATCTCGTCGGCACGACCGAAATTGATTGATCCCGAATTGGCCGCGCGAGCTAACCGAATCATCACCATGGGTTGCGATGTTCAGGGCGTGCCGCGCATTGACGACGATTGGGGGATACCCGATCCGAAAGGTCAGTCGCCGGAAAGCGTGCGCGAGATCCGCGATACGGTGAAGGTCAAAGCGAAGAGGCTGGCTGAAGAACTCGCGCGGGAAGAACGATGCCGTTCAGTTGCAGCGGGTCGTACGCGCTCACCTCGGTAAGCGCCGTGTCGTCGCCGCTGCGACGCGATGCACGCAGCGCGTCGATCGCTTCCGGGAGCGCAAATTGCTCGCCCACGAATCCGTTGACGAAACGGCCGCCGCGAATCTCGCCGCGCGCTTCCAACCGGCGCAGCGCTACGAGAAGGTCGCGCCAGCGCGGTGCGAGCGTTTCGCGCGCGATCATGTCGCGGAACAGGACACCCCAGCGGTCGAGCAGCCGGCGCGCGAACCATTCCGGATCGATCCCTTCGGCCGCCGAGTCGAGTACCGACCAGCGTCCGCTCGACGATCGCGGCCGCGCGCGCAGCCCCTTTTCGCCCAGACGCCGCTTCGCGTCGATGAGCGAACGCAGCGCATCGAAACCATCCGCCGTCACGAGGCCGGCTGCCACCAGTTGCCAGAGCGCTTCTTCCACTTCGCTCGCAAGGCGTTTTGAACCGCGAACGATCTCGGCAAAAAACGGTGCGCCGCGGCGGCGAATCTCGTCTAGCACGTCGTGCGCCGCGTGCGAAAGGCCGGAAGCCTTGAAGTCGTCGCGCACGATCAGCGCTTCGGCGTCGTCGCGGCTAAAGAGCGAGATCGGTGCGAGCTTGGTCGGACGCACGCGACGAGTTGATTCGTCGTCCGGTTCGAGCGCGGGATGTGCGGACAGCCGTCCCCACATCACTTCGCCCGAATAACACAATTGATCCAAATACTCGCGACGGTACCCGGCGATGCGCGAGGGCAGAATCTGCGCCTCCCACGCTGCGGCGGGAATCTCGTAGCCTTCGAGTTGCCGGATGACTTGCAGCGTGCCGTCGATGCCGTGCAGACGCGAGCCGGGTGCGACGTGTTGCCAGCGATGCAAGAAGCGCACGTAGTCACTCGACGAGACGGGCTCGATCTCGCGGCGCAGCGTGCCGAGCGTCAGGCGATGGATGCGTGCAAGCACGCGACGATTGCACCACTCCTCGGTTTCGCCGCCGCGAAAGCGCCCACGTAAGAGCTGGCCTTGCGTCTCCAGGCGGATCAGCGCGGCGTCGATGATTTGCATATCGATGCCGAAGCGTTCGCTAAGTTCAACGCTCGTCGCCGGGCCGCTCGACTCGAGCCATCCGCGCAGGATCTCGGCAACGACGGCATCGTGCGTTTCCGGCACCTCGCCGTGCGTTGCCGCATCGATCGCGGGATCGAGGATCGCATCGCGGTAGGCCGCTCGCGCGAGTTCCAGCCGCTCGGCACTCGTCCAGAATACGCCGGCGCCTGCACGCAGCGTCGTCGCGCGACGTTGCGCAACCAGTTCGCAGTACCAGGCGGTCCATTCCGCAACCGGGGGCAGCACCACCAGCGTCGCCAAAGCATCGTGCAATTCGTCGGCGTCGCGCACGACCGGCCACGACTCGGCCGCCACTTCGGCGATCGCGTCGGCGCTCAAAATTCCGGCGCCATCGACGTCGCCGCGGATGGTCCGGCGCAGTTGCACCGCGCGCGTGCGCCGTTCTTCGAGCGGCGCGTCGTCGAGAAACGCGTACGGGTTCGCATTCAAAATCTCGTGACAGAACGGCGACGGCTCGGGCGTATCGATCGCGACCGTACGGATTTCGCCGGCTTCGAGACTTTGCAGAATGCCGATCAGGCCGTCGAGATCCATCGCTTCGTGCAAGCAGTTATCGATCGTCTCGCGCACCAGCACGTGATCGGGAATGCGAATCGGTCCGGTGAGATTCTCGGGGCACGCGGCTTGATCCGGAAAGAGCGCCGCGATGAGATCGTCGGCGCGCATCCGCAGCAGTTGCGGCGGCACTTTACGGCCGCCGCGCATTCGCATGATCGCGAGCGCGCGTATGGCGTTCCAACGCCACCGCGCCGCGAACATCGGCGCGGGCAGCATCGCCTGGGTCAGGACGTATTCGACACTTGCCGACTTGACGTACTCGAAGATGATCTCGAGCGGAAAGGCGTGCTGGTCGGTAAGCGAGAGCACGATGCCGTTGTCGGTCGCCGCCGCCTGCAGTTCCAAATTAAACGATCGGCAAAAGCGCTTGCGCAGCGCCAAGCCCCACGCGCGGTTGATGCGCGCGCCGAACGGTGTGTGCAGGATCAGCTGCATGCCACCGGCTTCGTCGAAGAATCGCTCGGCCACGATCGTCGTGTCGGTGGGGACAACGCCGAGAATCGCCTTGCCGGCGCGCACGTAGACGACGGCCTGATCCGCGCCCGGCAGGTCGAGCCCGCACTCGGCAATCAAAAACTCGCGCGCTGCCGCGTCGTCGCGCTCGTCGATGGCGCTCCGCACCGCCGCCACTTCGCGCGACAGTTCGATCGTGCGGCCGAGGCCTTCGCCATTCCAAAACGGGACCGTCGGCGGCGCACCCTGCGCGTCTTCAACGCGCACCACGCCGGGTTCGATGCGGCGGATGCGCCACGACGTCGTGCCGAGCATGAAGATGTCGCCCGCCAGGCTTTCCATCGCGAAGTCTTCATCTAATGTGCCCACGATATGCTCGTCAGGCTCGGCGACCACGTTGTAGTTTGCGGTGTCCGGAATCGCGCCGCCCGAGGTGATGGCCGCCATGCGGGCTCCGCGCCGGCCGCGCAGCCGTCCGTTGACACGATCGTAATGCAAGAACGCACCGCTGCGTCCGCGCGAGGTCGCGACGCCGTCGGCGAGCATGTCGAGCACGTCGTCAAAATCCTTGCGCGCCAGCTCGCGATACGGATACGCCGTGCGAACGGTCGCATACAAGTCCGCGACGTCCCACTCGTCACTCGCACATGCCGCAACGATCTGCTGCGCGAGAATGTCCAGCGGCGAGGTCGGAATCGTGATTGCGTCCATCGCCCCGGTACGTATGGCGCGGACCAGCGCCGCGCATTCGAGCAGCTCGTCACGCGTCGTCGGAAACAGCCGGCCATGGGGACGCGCGCCGATCCAGTGACCGGATCGTCCGATCCGCTGCAGCGCCACCGAAATCGAGCGCGGCGAACCAAGTTGCACGACCAGATCGATCGAGCCGATGTCGATGCCGAGTTCCAGCGACGCGGTCGCGACCACGGCACGCAGTTCGCCTTGCTTGAGCCGATGCTCGGCCTCAAAGCGCTTTTCACGCGAGAGACTTCCGTGATGTGGGAGCACCGCGCCCTCACCTAGGCGTTCGGTCAACGCAAACGCGGCGCGCTCGCTCATGCGCCGTGTGCTTACGAATACGAGCGTCGTGCGATTGGCTCGGATCAGCTCCGCGAGACGATCGTAGGTCTCGCCCCACATCTCGGCGCTTGCAACCGGACCAAGTTCGTCGCGCGGCACTTCAACCGCGATCGTCATCTCGCGCCGGCTGCCGACGTCGATCACTTGCGCCTGCGGACTCAAAAACTGTGCGACGGCTTCGAGCGGACGTACGGTCGCAGACAACCCGATCCGTTGTGGCTTCTTGCCGCCGGCGGTTTGAACGATATGGTCGAGCCGCGCGAGCGTCAGCGCAAGATGCGACCCGCGCTTGTCACGCGCCATCGCGTGAATTTCGTCGACCACCACCGTCTGGACGTTGGTGAACAGCGCGCGCGACTTCTCCGCCGTGAGCATAATGAAGAGCGACTCCGGCGTGGTGACCAAAACGTGCGGCGCCTTCTTGAGCATGCGCTGCCGTTCCGCGGGCGTCGTATCGCCGGTCCGGACCGCCGTGCGGATCGGCACAAGCGCAATGCCTTGTTGCTCCGCTAAGGCCACCAGCTCGCCGAGCGGCACTTCGAGATTCTTACGAACGTCGTTGGTGAGCGCTTTGAGCGGCGAGACGTAGACCACCAGCGTCTCGTCGGCCAGATCGTTCGCGGCCGCGCGGCGCACCAAGTCATCCA
>PMUE01000323.1 GCA_003167055.1 Vulcanimicrobiota bacterium
TGAAGCGGAGCGAGCGCCTCGATCACCTCACGCAGCGTGGCTTCGCCCGGGGCTCCGGACGTCACGCGGCCTGCACGTTCTCGAACACCGCCGCCAGGCCCTGGCCGCCGCCGATGCACATCGTCTCCAGGCCATAGCGCCCGCCGCGGCGGTGCAGCTCACGCAGCAGCTTAGCCATGATGCGGCCGCCGGTCGCGCCGATCGGGTGTCCGAGCGAGATCCCCGAGCCGTTGACGTTGACGCGCTGCAGCCCATCGGGCAGGTCCCATTCGCGCAGTACCGCCAGCGCCTGGGCCGCGAATGCCTCGTTGAGCTCGATCACGCCCAGATCTTTCTCGGCGATGCCGGCGCGCTGCAACGCGTTGGGAATCGCGTACGCCGGGCCGATCCCCATGATCGCCGGGTCGACGCCGACCACGCTCGAACTGATCAGCCGCCCGATCCAAGAAAGCCCATCAGCCTTCGCCTGACGCATCGTCGTCAGTACCACGGCGGCGGCGCCATCGGTCAAGCCGCTTGCGTTTCCGGGTGTAACCACGCCGTCTTTGACGAATCGTGCCGGCAACTTGCTAAGCTTTTCCATCGACAAGCCGGCGCGCGGGCCTTCGTCTTTACCGATAACGGCTTGGGCGCCTTTGGGACCGCTCACCGTTACCGGCGCGATCTCGCTCGCAAAATAGCCGCTGGTTTGCGCCTCGAGCGCACGCGACTGGCTTGCAAGCGCGAATTCGTCGCACGCTTCGCGCGCGATGCCGTACTTCTTCGCCAGATTTTCGGCGGTGATCGCCATCGGGGTGTTGCCGTACGAATCGGTCAGCGCGCTCCAGAGCGAATCTTCGAACTGCACGTTGGCGCCGAACGGGAAGCCGCGACGCGCACCACGCACCACGTGCGGCGCCTGGGTCATGTTCTCGGTGCCGCCGGCGAGCGCGTACGTTGCTTCGCCCAGCCGCAGCGAACGTGCTGCCGACAAAATGGCCTCGAGGCCCGAGCCGCAGAGCCGGTTTACGGTCACAGCCGGCACGTCAACCGGAACGCCGGAGCGTAAGCCGACGTGCCGGGCAAGATAAATTGCATCGGGACTGCTTTGGATGACGTTGCCGAAGACGATTTCGTCGATCTTTTCGGCGGCGACCCCGCTACGTGTGATGGCCGCCTGCGCTGCGGCGACGCCTAAATCGGTGGCCGTAAGGTCGGCCAGGACGCCGCCGAGGTTGCCGAACGGCGTTCGGGCGCCCGCCAGTAGGACGACGTCGTCGTCGCGTAAGGTTCTGCTTGTCATGGGCCGGGGGTATTCCAGGAAGTTGCAGGGGGCACCCCTAACCTTCGCGGGTCATGCCAATCACACGAACGGCCGCGATCACGCTCGATGCCCGCTCGATGCCGCCCGCGACCAAGACCGAAGCGATCTTGGAAGCGTTCGACAAATTGCAAGTCGGCGGTGCGCTCGAGATCAACGAGGAGAGCGATCCGCGCGCGCTTCGCAACGAGATGGCGCAGTTGCGCCCCGGACGATTCTCCTGGGATGCGCGCAACCTTGGCGGAAACCGCTGGACGATTCGCCTCGAGCGCATCGACGAGCACGCTGACGGCGAAACGTTCCTCGGACACGTGTCGCAGTTTACGCAAGCTAAGGCGACCACGGTTAAGGAACTCGCCGGCCAGATGAGCGAGCGCAGCTATAAGTCGGGCGACACGATTTTCGATGAAGGCGAGATGTGGCCGTATCTCGGCATCGTCAAGAGCGGTAAAGTCATTTACACGCTCCTGTCGCCGGACGGCAAGACGCATACGATCGGCGAGCGCCTCACCCACGATACGCTCAACGAGAGCGGCACGTTCGACGGCGGCGGGGCGACCACACGAGCTGAGGCGCTGACCGATGCCACCGTCGTGACGTTGCCGAGCGAAGCCGTGATGCACGCGATTCGCAACGACGCCGAACTCGCGCTGGGCTTCCTCATCGCGAGCTCGCAGGCGCGACGCCGTTCGATCGACACGATTGCCGACCTCGCATTTGCGCACGTCTTGCAACGCGTGGCGAAATTCTTGCTCGGCTACGCGCGCGCATCGGTGGGCATGACGCGCGGGCTTCCCGGGGTTGAGAGTCTCTCGCAAGCCCAAATCGCAGCGGCGGCCGGCACGGTGCGCGACATGGCGGCACGCGCGTTGCTGCGTCTGAAGAACGCGCATGCGGTTGAACTCGATCGCGGTCGCGTCAAGGCGATCGATCGCGCGAGGCTCGAAGCCTTCGCGCACAACGTTCAAGCTCCACCCGTGTGATTCAAATCATTCGCGCGAGCGACTATCGCGAACAACCTTGGAAGAACGGCGGCGGTCTCACACGAGAGATCGCCGTTGCGCTTTCCGGGAATCGGGTGCAGTGGCGCCTCTCCCTCGCGACGATCGAACGCGACGGACCGTTTTCCGAGTTTCGCGGCTACGATCGCACGATCGTCGCGCTCGACGGTGGCACGGTTGAACTCAACGTGGAAGGCCAACCGGTCACGCTCGACCGCAACGAGCCGTACGAATTTCCCGGCGAAGCGAAGGTTACGTACCGAGTCCTCGGCGATGCGGCGCATGACCTCAACGTCATGACGCTGCGCGACGACTTCGTGCACGATTGTGAGATCGTTACCTCGGTCCAGCGCTTTGTTTTAGATGAGGACGAGATCGTGTTCGTCTGCGCAATCGAAGGAACGGCGGCAGTGCTCGGTACGATGTGCGAGCGCGGCGACACGCTGTGCTTGCAGGTCGAGGACACGGTGGAGGTTGCGACCGACGGCTGCGCCGCGGTCGTGCGCATCACACCACTCTAAAACGGCGGAATGAAGACCGATTGGGGGCAGGGTCCATACGCCGATAGCGGAGCGGCACCAACGCCAATGGTGTCCTCGCCCGGCTCGCGCTTTTGGATGAAGCAAGACGTGAGGGGCCGACTCGGATAGTCAGATTGGTGCGCAACGCTTTGTGCCGGCCGCACGGGCGGCGCGGGCGGCGGCGGTGCGGGCCGCGGTGCCGACAAGGGCCTGGAAGCACTAGGCATGCTGAAGACCGGTGCGTGGGCAGCGGGAGCCGCAGAGATCGCGGCGGATGCAACGATGGCGATGAGAAACATGACGCCCTCCTGGACCTATCCTAGCACGGTCTCGAATGACAGCGCATGATTCCGAGTGCCGCGCGCACCCGCAGGCGCTAGGCTAGGAGCATGATGACAACAACGAATATCGCGCTCGCGCTTGCTTACGTGCCGATTCCCGACGAAATCGCCTCCGAGGCGCGGCGCACCCTGCAGGACCGCTTCGGCCATCAACTTGCAGTGGCGCGGAACCAAGGCCCATGCCGCTCGTGTCTACGGATTTCGAAAGCACCCGAGGACCTGATTCTGCTCTCCTATCAACCGCTGCCCGACACGAATCCCTACGCGGAGATCGGCCCGATTTTTATCCACGCGCACGAATGTACGCCGTACGACTCGCCGGATTTCCCGGCCGATTTAATCGAGCGTGAACTCGTGGTGCGAGCGTACAATTTCGACGGACGCATCGCCGACGCAACGGTTGCAGCGCCCGGAGAGGCGCAGCGTGCGGCGGCGGATTTTCTGCGCAGCGATAGTATTGCCGAAGTGCATCTGCGCGCTCGCAGCTACACCTGCTTCTACTTCAAGGTGGTCCGCGCGTGACGGATGCACCCTTTTACGGCGTCACCACCACCGGCGTCTATTGCCGCAAGGGCTGCGCGAGTCGCACGCCGCTGGCCAAGAACGTGCGCTTTTTCAACGACCTGCAAGCCGCGCGCGATGCCGGATTCCGAGCGTGCAAACGCTGCAGGCCCGACAACGCGACGGCGATTGACGAGCGCATCGTGCAAGCTTGTCGCCTGCTCGACGGCGAGGAATCGCTGACGCTCGCGCAACTCGGCGCACGCGTTGGGTTAAGCCCCGGCCACTTGCAACGCCGCTTCACGCGTGCGATCGGGCTTTCGCCCCGGCGTTACGCGCAACTCTCGCGCGAGGAGCGCTTGCGTCGCGTCATTCGCGCAGCGCCGTCGGTAACCGCGGCACTCTATGACGCCGGGTATGGATCGTCGGCAAGCGCCTACGCCGGCGCATCGAAGCGCCTCGGCATGACGCCGGCCGCGCTGCGCAACGGCGCGCCGAACGAGCAGATCGGCTACGCGATCGTGAATTCGGCGCTCGGACGCGTGCTCGTCGCGGCCACGTCACGCGGCATCTGCCGCGTGGACATCGGCGAGCGTGATGCGATGCTCGAAGGGCGATTGCGTGAAGCGTTTCCGTCTGCAGCCTTCGAGCGCAGTGATGAGCGCCTCGAGAGCGCGACCTCGCGCATCGTGGCCTACCTTGCCAACCAGGGGCCGTGGCCGTTGCTCCCGCTCGACGTGCGCGCAACGGCGTTCCAAATGCGCGTCTGGGAAGCCCTGCGCGCCATCAAGCCCGGGACGACGATGGGCTACGGCGAACTCGCGCGGGCGATCGGCTCGCCGGCCGCCGCTCGCGCGGTCGCACAGGCGTGCGCGAGCAATCCGATTGCGCTGCTGATTCCCTGTCATCGGATCGTCCCGGCCGCCGGCGGTGCGGGAGGGTATCGCTGGGGACCGCAGCGCAAAGCGCGGCTGCTCGAAATCGAACGCCGTCCCTAATCTCGCTCGACGACCGTTTGCGCAAGCGCGGTGTCGTCGGCAACGAGATCGATCGTGGCGATGCGATCGTCGACGATGGTAAAGTGGAATGCAACGCGCACCTCGCCGTCATGCATCCACACCGCGCCCGGCTTGCCATTGAGTAAGACCGGTTGCGCAGCCCGCGCACGTTCCGAGAACATCCGTGCGACGGCATCCGCGCCTTTGATACCAGCTTCCAGACGATCGTTTTGCCAGTACTCCGCGCCGCCCATCGCCATCACCGCGGCATCCACGCGAAGCGTTGCCGCCGGATCGAGCAGCGCGAGCAACGCAGAGAAATTTCCCGACCGCGAGGCTTGGAGAAACGCGCGCACGAGTTCGTCGTGCCGCTGCGTCGCCACATCACGTCCGGCGGATGCGCCGCGCACGCGGCGGCGAGCGCGGCTCGCGAGCTGCCGCGCTGCCTCGGGTGTCCGTCCGACGATCGCTGCGATGTCATCGAAGGGCACGTCGAACATGTCGTGCAGCACGAATGCGACGCGCTCCGCCGGCGAGAGCGTATCGAGCAGCATCAGCAGGGCCACGCCGATCGAATCGGCCAGCAGCGCCTCTTCCTCGGGGCCTTCGCCGGAAGCAATCGCGACGATGTCGCGACGTGGGTCGTGCGGCGTTAGCTCCTCGCGCCGGCTTTCGCGCCATTTCAGCGCATCGAGGCAGACGCGCGCAACAACGGTTGTGAGCCAACCTTCTAGGTTCGAAACCTGCGCGATGTCCGCGCGGCTGATGCGCAGCCAACTCTCTTGCAACGCATCGTCGGATTCGGCAGCCGATCCCAGAATTCGTCGCGCGATGCGCTGCAAGCGCGGTCTAGCGCCCTCGAAGCGCTCCGCGAGCCACTCTGCATCACCTGGTGAGCCCCCGCCTGCGGCGTCAGTCACGTTTCACCCCGCTCGATCCGTCATACGCGTAGAAGGAGAATAAAATCTTGAAAGACGTTTCCTTGATCGTCTATCCGGCAACAGATCTCAACGCAGCCAAGCGCTTTTTTCGCGAGCTTATCGGCGCCGACCCCTACGTTGATGGGGGCCCGTACGTCGGTTACAAGAGTGGCGATATGGAAATCGGGCTCGTTCCGAATAAAGATGCGCGCGATTCTGCCGGCGTCGCATACTGGACCGTGGGCGACATCGCATCGCGCGTGAAAGGACTCGTGGCCGCAGGCGGCACGATCGTGCAGGACGTCACCGACGTCGGCTACGGAATGCTGGTCGCGAGCGTCAAAGATCCCAACGGCGTGACCGTAGGCTTACGGCAACCTCCAAAGGGATAGGTTTTCGCCCGTCGTCAGTTGGCACGCGTCGTCGATTCCAGAAGACGCGTGCCATACTGTGCGGCGTGCAGTGCCGCGACGATCGCCTCGAGATCGCCGGGCGAGCGCGTCTCGAAGGTAATGTCGAGTTCCGCGTTTTTCGACGGGACGTCGTGGAACAGTCGCTGGTGCTTCACATCGAGGATGTTCGCACCGCATTCTCCGATGAGTCGCGCGACGTCGCCGAGGGCCCCGGGCTGATCGTTGATCTCAACGCGCATCCGCACCACACGCCCGTCGTGCAAGCGGACGCGCTCGATGACGTTCGCGAGCAAGCCGGTGTCGATGTTCCCACCGGTCACCACGAGCCCGACGTTGCGACCGCGAAAACGCTCGGGATGATCGAGCAAAGCGGCGAGCGCGGCAGCGGCCGCGCCCTCAACGACGAGCTTCTCCTCTTCTAAGAACAGGTGAATCGCGTGCTCGATGGCGGAATCCGAAACGAGCACGATATCCGCGACGAGTTCGCGGGCGATCTCAAGCGGCGCTTCGCCGATCGCTTTCACGGCGATCCCTTCGGCCAGCGTTTGGCGCCCGTGCACCGGCTCGAGTCCGGCCAGCGCGCGCTGTAAGGACGGATAAGCCTCCGTCTGAACGCCCACGATTTCCACGTCTGTTTTGAGGTGCTT
>PMUE01000190.1:0-4742 GCA_003167055.1 Vulcanimicrobiota bacterium
TGGTGATCGCCTCATTCGCCTATTCTGGCGCGAGCCGCTTCACCGACGGCAGCTACGGCGTCTACTACGCAGGCTTCGACCAGCGCACCGCGATCGCGGAGTCGGCCTATCACACGCAGCGCTTCCTTGCCTATACGCAGACGCGCGCAACTGTCGTCTACAAACGCGTGCTCACCGCCGACATCAAAGGCGCCTACGACGACGTACGTGCCCTCCAACCAAGCGACCCGATCTACGATCCCGACCCCAATAACTATGCCGCCGCACAGGCCTACGCGCTCGCACTCTACGCCCGAAACGTCGTCGACGGCGTCGTATACGCCAGCGTGCGCGCGGCCGGGGGTACCTGCGTCGCCGCCTTTCGCCCACGGCTGCTCGCCAACTGCACGACCGCCGGCTTTTTAGCCTACACCTACGACGGCTCGCGTATCGACGAAATCTTCGCGATCGAACCGATCGTCCGCGAAACACAAGCTTAACCGGTCGTCCCTTGTTTCCGCTGCGTCGCAATGGGGAATCATACCGATAATATAAGTGGAACGAGGTGATCCAGATGGCTCTGGTTAGAGCAGTCGCGCTGCTCGTTTTTCTCACGGCGCTTTCGACGGCACAAACACTCGCGCAAACCACACCCGTGTGGCAAACGCCCGCCGATTCGATTGCCGTTCTGAATACCAGTGGAAATCAGGATTTCACCTACGCGCTCGTCCGCGACGGTTCCATGCACAATCACAATACCTACTGCGTCACCGTCGGCGCGCACATCGGCAAGTTGCGTGTCGTTTCGATTGGACCCAAGGGTATCGTGCTTTCGAACGGGCGTCTGCTGCCCAACACGGCGGTCGCGGCGCAACCGACGACGCTGGTTGCTACCGGGCAGGCGATTGACCTTCCCTAACACAATCAGCCCGGAATGGCGGCTTTCCCCAAGATAGTCTGTTCGGCGTTGATCATTGCGCTGGTCCTCGGCGCGCGCTTCACCGTCGCATCCGCCGCCACTGAAGAACTCCTCGCCTATCGCACGTCGCCCGCAGCCGACGGCAGCGTCCGCCTCGAGCTAGATTTCGACGGACCGGCCCCGCCAACGCAGTTGATCCACGCCTACCGGGACCAGGCGAAAATCGTCCTCGTCGGGGTCGAGCGCGGCCCCGCTCTTCCGGCGAGCCTTGCAGAGGGCGGCACGATCAAGAGCGGCTCGATTGCGGCGTTCGCGCATATCGGGTTGGTCGTCACCCTTGAGTTGACACATGACGTTCGCCCGCACATCGAAACAACCGGTAACCGCGTCATCGTGCACGTTCCCGCCGGAACTAGCGACGAAGAAGCGCACGTAACCATTGCGCAGCAAGCGAAGGCCGAAGGTGTGACGATCGTTCGGCTCTCGTACGCCGACGTCAGCGAGATCGCGGGATTGATCAAGAGCGGCGTGGTCGTGCCCTCGGTCGATTTTTTCACCGCGCAATCGCCGTTCGTTGCGCCGACGCCCGCGTCGGGCAGCTCGTACTCGAGTTCGTCATCGTCGCAGGTCGCCAACGCGACGCCCACCTACGTCACGCTGCCGACCAGCGCACTGATCCCGAAAGATACGGCCCAAGGCGTCTTCATCAACGATAACGTCTCGGTCGACCGGCGATTGAACGCCGTGATCTTGCGCGGAACGCCCGACGAGATTGCGCCCTACGAGCGGATGATCGCGCTGGTCGATACGCCGCGGCGCAGCGTGCTGCTCGAAACGCAAGTGGTCGAGTTGACCGAAACCGGCGCGTACGATCTCGGCGTCAACTACTCGACCAGCGGCGCGCTCGCGACCGCGACGTTCAACGCCGGCAACACAATCCCGAGCGGCGTGTCCGTGAACAGCACCGCGCAAGGCGGGAGCAAGCCGATTGTAAGTCTCTCACTTGGTGCGCAGTTGCAGGCGCTGGCGCAAAAAGGCCAGGCGAAGATTCTTGCGCAGCCGCGCATTCTCGCCGCCGACAATCGTATCGCGGCGATTCTTTCCGGCGAAGCGGTGCCGATCTTTAACACCGTGGTTGTGCCCTCAGGCGGCGCCCCGCTGGTCCAGCAGCAGATTCAATACATCAACGTCGGCGTCAGCTTGGAGATTTTGCCGCGCATCTCTGCCGACGGCAGCGTTACCGTCGACGTCTTCTCCGAGGTCTCGAGCATCATCGATTACGTGGGGACCACGCCGCGCATCGCCGTGCGTCAAGAACTGACCACTGCCTCCGCCAACGACGGTCAATCGATTCTGATGGGTGGCCTGATGCAAGACCAGGAGATCAAACAACTCAGTAAGATTCCCGGGCTCGGCGATTTACCGCTCATCGGTCCAATCTTCCAGCAGACCACGATGAGCGATCAGAAGACCAACCTCTATCTCGTCATCACCCCGCACGTGCTGACCAAGACGTCAACGGCTGCTCAGCCGCCCTCACCGTCGCCCTAATCGATCCGCTTTGCGAGCCAAGCTGATTGACAGCGCTCGGAACTGTGCATACTGGGAATAACCATCATTAGAAGAGGTCGGAGGGCCTTCGTTGACCGATACCGCGGAAAATCGCGATCAAGCGCGGCTCAACCTACTCGTACGCGCAGGCGACATCTTTCATCAATCCCTTGACGTAACCGCAACGCTGAACAACGTCGCGCGCCTCTCCGTTGAGTCGTTTGCCGATATTTGCATCTTCGATCTCCTTGATGAACGCTCCGACCGGCTCTTCGTTACCGCCGCTGCGCATCACGATCCGCGAAGGGAAGACGCCCTCACCGGCGTCGCAGCGCTGCTGCACATCGAAGAATTCCGCGTTCACCCGGTCGTCGAGGTCACGCGCACCGGCAAGCCGTTCTTCTTGCCGCACATCGACGAGACCACGCTCATGGCGCACGCGGCGTCGCGCCAACACGAGCACTATATGCGGCGCCTCGGCTACCGTTCGAAAATCGTCGCTCCGGTCGTCGCGCAGGATCATATCTTCGGCGCGCTCACCTTCGTGCGAACGCGTCAAGACGACAACTTCGACGAAGGCGATCTCGGCTTCGCGATCGAGTTGGGGCGGCGCGCCGGCCTGGCCGTCGCTAACGCCAAGCAGTTCCACCGCGAACAATACGTCGCCGAAACATTGCAGCGCTCGTTCTTACCACAGAGCTTCCCCAAGCGCGCGGGTATCGAACTCTCGGCGCACTATCGGCCCGGCTCCACCGAAGCCGATATCGGGGGCGACTGGTACGACGCCTTCGAAAACGCAGCCGGCGAAATCGTGGTGACGATCGGCGACGTCACCGGCAAAGGGATCGAAGCGGCACGCCTGATGGTTTTGATGCGGCAGGCGATTCGCGTTGCGGCGCTTGATTCGAACGATCCCCGGCGCATCGCCGACGTGTGCAACCGGTTGCTGCTCGCCGAAGATGATAACCGGCTGGCCAGTGCCTTCATCGGGATCGTCGACCCTGAGACACGCATGCTGCGCTATGTTTCCGCCGGTCACGCACCCCCGCTGCTGCGCTTGCCCGATCGCTCTGTGCTCCGCCTCGAATCGCCCTCGCCGCCCCTCGGCGCCTTCCGCAATGTCGATTTCGAGCCGCATGAACAACTGTGTCCGGAGCAGAGCATGCTCGTGCTCTACACCGACGGGATCGTCGAGATCACGCGCGACATCCTCGTCGGCGAGGACATGCTCGAGTCGGTGCTGCGCTCGGATGCGATTACCCACGCCGCCAACCCGGCCGAATTCGTCGAGCGTGCGATCGCGAATCTCGCGCCGCGCGACGACATCGCGATCATCGTGGCAAATTTCGCTCGGAACTCGCTGCGCTGGCAGTTCCAGGCCGCCGATGTCCGCTCGGCTTACGCCATGCGCGAAGACTTCTTCCGCAGTCTGCTCACCCTGTGCGAGCCCGATGACCAGCAGATCACAACCTGCGGGGTCATCTTCGCCGAACTCATCGGCAACGCGGTACGCCACGCGCCGGGCCCACTGAGCGTTTCGCTCGAGCGGCGTCACGGCGAGCTCGCGCTGCACCTTATCGACAACGGGCCCGGCTTCGACTACGCGCCGGTGCTGCCGAACAACATTTGGTCCGAAACCGGCCGCGGACTGTACCTCATCTCGAAATTAGCGCGCGGCGTCGAGGTCGAACGCTTGCCCGGGCTGGGCAGCCACGTGATCGTGACCCTCCCGGTGACCTGCGAACTACGCGCCGGCGAGGAAGCCCCATTGTCCTCATTTGCTACGCTAAAGCACGATGAACCCAAAACCGTTCACGCTGCGCGGGAACCACGTAAGGCTCGAACCGCTTAGCGCCGCTCACATTGCGCCGTTGGTCGAAGCGAGCCGCGATGATTCCGAGTTGTACGCATGGAGCTTCGTGCCGCAAGGCGAGCACGCGGTACGACAGTATGTCGAGCATGCGCTTTCGCTGGCGCAAAGCGGCCACGCGGTCCCGTTTGCAATTATTCGCCAAAGCGACGATGCAGTGATCGGCTCGACGCGGTTCTTCGATCTTGCACGCTGGGCGTGGCCGGCCGCCGAGCGCGAGCGCCCCGTCTACGACACCGCCGAAATCGGTTACACGTGGCTCACGCCGTCCGCGATTCGCACGCGCGCAAATACCGAAGTCAAAGCCTTGATGCTCGCGCACGCTTTTGAAACGTGGCAGGTTCACTCGTTATCCCTCCATACCGATGCGCGCAACGCGCGGTCGCGCGCAGCGATCGAACGCATCGGTGCGCAATTCGAAGG
>PMUE01000190.1:4820-5713 GCA_003167055.1 Vulcanimicrobiota bacterium
CTCGACGGTTTGCGCAATCAGGATATCGCTGCGCGGCTGCGGCTGTCCGACAAGACGGTGAAAAACCATATCTCGCACATCTTGCGCAAAACGGGAACCTCGTCACGACTCGAACTGACGATCAAAGTCTACAAGCAGCGCGAGCGTGACCTGCGCCGGCGCCTGACGGCAGCCTAAACAGGCACTAACAACCCCCGGAAAACTGGATCCAGGCCAAAGGACGCAAGGGAGGGGCAGTCACCCTCCAGGAACTAGGGTCATGCGTCTTAGGGTAGCCCTGGTCTTTTTTGCGCTTGGCGTGGTCATCGTCGGATGCGGCGGAGGTGGTAAGTCGGGCCTCGTCCCGACGCTCTCGAGTCCCGGTTCCGGCGGCACCAACCCGTCGGGCGGGGCAAAAACGACCCGCGCCAACATCGCGCTGTACATCCCACCCGCCAACAAACAAGCGTCGTCACGCCGGCCGTTCTATATCTCGCCGAACACGCAAGCGTTCGGCGTCGTCGTGCTGCCCTATCCGTCCGTGGTTCCAAGCCCCGTCCCTACCACCAATATCCAGATCTTTCCGGTCACCACCCCGAGCCCGTGCGCGGTGGCAAGCGGCGGCGGGGAGACCTGCAACTTCACCGTCACCGCGCCGATCGGCACCGATCTCTTTATCGTCGCGGCCTTCGCGACAGCCGCGCCGAGCGGCAACACGACACCGCTCTCGGCATTCGTCTCCGGTCCAGTCACGGTGAGCTTAAGCCCGGCGCCGAACGCGACGCCGCTCGGATTTACGCTCGACGGCATCGCGTACAGCGTTGTGGTCACGGTGGCAAGTCCCGACCCGGGAAACACCCCGAATACGCAAGTCTTTACCGTTGGCGTGCCGACCTCGGCACCGCTTGCGGTCA
>PMUE01000308.1 GCA_003167055.1 Vulcanimicrobiota bacterium
CGTCGCACGTTTGCGCGCGTCTGCACCGACTGGACCGAACGCCGTCCACATCTCGAGGGAAGTCTGGGCGCGGCAGTGCTCGAGGTCTTCTTGCGCAATCGCTGGGTCGCGCGCAATTCACAAAACCGCGCACTTCGTATCACACCCGACGGCGTTCGCGAGCTCGATCGCCGTTTCGGCCTGCGCTTCTAACCGATGGAACAACTCACGCCGCTCAACGCGCCCACTGCCGAGGATCCGTATCCGTACTACAGCCGCCTGGCCGTCGAGCAGCCGTTTGTCTTCGACGGCCAACTGAACTGCTGGATCGCCGCCAGCGCCGACACGGTCGACGCCGTGCTCGGCAACGCCGCGTTCCGCGTGCGGCCGATCGACGACGCAGTGCCGTCGCAGATGCGCGGCTCCGCGCTCGGCGAGCTCTTCGCGCACATGGTGCGCATGACCGACGGTCCCGCGCACGCACCGCGTCGTCACGAAGTTGAGCAACTCATCGAAGCTGCGAATGTTGGAGCAATGGTCACGGCGCTCCCCGATCTGGGCACCGAACCGCTTGACGCCTTGATGTTTACATTCCCATCGCGAGCGATCGCGGCGCTGCTGGGCCTGGCTCCGCCTACCGTCAACGGAATCGAAACCTACGCCCGCGCACTGGCGCGCGCCATTGCACCGGGCGCATCACCGGAAACGGTAGCGCCCGCATCGCGCGCCGTCGAAGCGCTCAGCGCAGTCTTCGCCGCGCGTTTCCCCAACGAGCAGCAGCGCTATGGCGCGATCGGTTTACTCTTTCAAGCCTATGACGGCACCGCCGGGCTGATTGGCAACGTGCTCTACCACCTTGCTATCGCGCAGCCGGAAATAACTAGGCGCATCATCCAAGACGCACCGACGCTAGCAGGCTTCGTGGCTGAAGTCGTGCGGCTCGATCCGCCGGTCCACAATACGCGCCGCTTCGCGGCAATCGAGATCCCGTTCGATGACGCGTTGGTGCGCGAGAACGAGAGCGTGCTCGTGCTCCTTGCCGCTGCCAACTACGATCCGGCCGCCGCGGCCCGCACGTTTACCTTTGGTGCCGGCATCCACGCCTGCATCGCCGCGCGGTTGGCGATCACGATCGCAAGCGTCGCAGTCAAAGCGCTGGTTGACACGGGCGCCGATCTCGCGACGATCGAGCGCAATGGCTTCTACCCCGCGCTCAACGTTCGCGTACCGCGTTTGAGCTACGCGCGCTTGCGCTGATCGACCACGCGCACGGCTTTGCCTTGCGAGCGCGGGATCAAACCGGGCCCGACAACCTCGACCTGCATCGTGACACCGGCGTAGCTCTTGATCGCGGCCGCCAGTGAGCGCGCGCAGTCGGCGTAGTCGCTCTCACCGACCCCCGCACGCGTCTCAACGTGCAGTGCAACCTCGTCGAGCGCGCCGCTGCGCGTGAGGTGAATTTGATAGTGCGGGGCGAGACGCGCGTCGCGTACGATGAGCTCCTCGATTTGCGAGGGAAAGACGTTGACTCCGCGCACGATCAGCATGTCGTCCGAGCGGCCGGTGATGCGCTGCAAGCGCCGCATCGTGCGCGCCGTGCCGGGTAAGAGCCGGGTCAGATCGCGCGTACGATAGCGAATCGCGGGCAGCGCTTCTTTGGTCAGCGTGGTCAAAACGAGTTCGCCGAACGAGCCCTCCGGCAGTACCGCACCCGTCTCGGGATCGATGATCTCAGGGTAGAAATGGTCTTCCCAGAGCGTGAGGCCGTCTTTGGTTTCCAGACATTCGACCGCAACGCCGGGACCCATGATCTCGGAGAGGCCGTAGATATCGACCGCGTCGATATCGAGCATCGACTCGATCTGCGCGCGCATCTGGTCGCTCCACGGTTCCGCGCCGAAGATCCCGATTTCGAGACTACAGCTGCGCGGGTCGAGGCCTTGCCGCGCCATCTCTTCGGCGATCGCGAGCATGTAGCTCGGCGTAACCATGATAATCCGCGGGCGCAAATCGGTGATGAGCTGCACTTGCTTTTCGGTTTGTCCGCCCGACATCGGAATCACCGTGCAGCCGAGCCGCTCGGCGCCGTAGTGCGCACCAAGGCCGCCGGTGAAAAGGCCGTAGCCGTAGGACACGTGCACGATATCACCCGGCGCGCCGCCTGCAGCGCGAATCGAGCGCGCCATCAGATTGCTCCAGGTATCGATATCGCCTTGCGTATAGCCGACGATAGTGGGCTTACCGGTCGTGCCGCTCGAGGCGTGCAGTCGCACCGTCTGCTCGCGCGGCACCGCGAAAAGTCCGAACGGGTACTGCTCGCGAAAGTGACGCTTTTCCAAGAACGGAAAGCGCGCGAGATCGCCGAGTTCACGCACATCGCGCGGATGCGCGCCGGCGCGGTCGAAGGCCTCGCGATAGAATGGCACGCGCTCGTAGGCGCGCGTCAGTGCCGAACACAAGCGCTCGAGCTGCAGCGCCGCGAGTTCGTCGCGACTTGCGGTTTCGATCGGCTCGAGCGACGCAGCCGTCACACCCGCTCCATCGCGAGGGCAATCCCTTGCCCGACGCCGATGCACATCGTGCACAGCGCGCGTTTCGCGCCGCGTTCCACGAGTTCGACCGACGCGGTAAGCGCAAGGCGTGCGCCGCTCATCCCGAGCGGATGGCCTAGCGCAATCGCGCCGCCGTTGGGATTGACGTGCGCCGCGTCATCGGAGAGCCCGAGTTCGCGCATCGTCGCCAGCGCTTGCGACGCGAAGGCTTCGTTGAGTTCGATCACGTCGAAGTCCGCCATCGTCAATCCGGTTCGTGCAAGCAGCTTGCGCGTTGCGAAGATCGGACCGATGCCCATGATGCGCGGCGCGACACCGGCCGTCGCCGCTGCTGTCACGCGCGCCCGCGGTCGCAGGCCGAATTTTTCGACCGCCTTTTCCGAGGCGATGATGAGCGCGGCCGCGCCGTCGTTGACGCCCGACGAATTGCCGGCCGTCACCGTGCCATTTTTGCGAAACGGCGTGGGTAACGACGCCAGTTTTTCGAGCGTCGTTTCGCGCGGATGCTCGTCGCGCTCGACGGTGACCGTCGCTTTGCCGTTGCGTACGTCGACCGACGTGATCTCCCGCGCCAGACGGCCGGAGGCGATGGCCGCCGCGGCGCGTTGCTGCGAGCGAAAGGCGAAGGCATCTTGGTCGGCGCGACTGACATTGAACTCGGACGCAACGTTTTCGCCGGTTTCCGGCATACTGTCGGTGCCGAAGCGTTCCTTCATCGCCGGATTCACGAAGCGCCAACCGATCGTCGTGTCGTAGACGGCGTTCTCGCGCGAATAGGCCGAGTTGGGCTTGGGCATCACGAACGGTGCGCGCGTCATACTCTCCACGCCGCCCGCGATCGCGAGATCGATGTCACCGGCCGCAATCGCGCGCGCCGCACTCGCGATGGCATCGAGTCCTGACCCGCACAAGCGATTGATCGTCGCGCCGGGAACGCGTTCGGGAAGTCCAGCGAGCAGCGCGACCATACGCGCCACGTTGCGATTGTCTTCGCCGGCTTGATTGGCGCAGCCATAGTACACGTCGTCGATCCCCGCCGGATCGAGTAGCGGATTGCGCGCTAAGAGCGCCGCGATCGGCACCGCTCCCAAATCGTCGGTGCGTACGGCGGCAAGGCTGCCGCCGTAGCGTCCGATCGCCGTGCGCACGCCGTCACAGATAAAAGCTGAGTTCCCGTTCACCAAGGATCCTTTCCATTGAGTACATCGCCGCGCACCGCGGCCGAATGACCGCGAAAGATTGCGACGACCCGTCCGTCGCCGCCGGTGACCGTGACGTCGTACATGCCGAAGCGTCCGGTCAAATTGGTTTCCCGGCATTCCGCCACGAGGCGTTCGCCTTCGCGTCCGGGGGTAACATAGGTAATCGAGCAATGCTGCGCGACCGAGGCGACGTTGCGCGAGTTACACGCAAAGGCAAACGCGCTGTCGGCAAGCGAGAAGATGGCCCCGCCGTGTGCCGTCTGATGGCCGTTGATCATGTCCGCGACGAGGGTCATCGAGAGCTTGGCGTAGCCCGGCGCGACCGCCTCGATCGTCATGCCGGCGTTTTGCGAGGCGCGATCGCGTGCATACATCGCGTGCGCGCACTGCTCTGCCAGCGCTTGCGCCTGGTCGATCATCGTCCCTCGAACTCCGGCTTGCGTTTGACAGCGAAGGCTTCGATGCCCTCGCGATAGTCGCGCGTCATACCGAGCAGCCGCTGCAATTCGCGTTCGCGATCGAGCGCAGCGTCGAAGCTCGAGGTCGCGGTCGCTTCGAACGCCGCTTTGATCGCGCCCAGTGCCCGTGTTGGCGCCTGCGCTAGCGTCTCGGCCAGCGTGTCGCAGGCCGAGTCGAGATCGGAATCGTCGACGACTTGCCAAATCGCACCCCACGCGTGCGCTTGTTCGGCGCTAATGCGCTCGCCCAACATCGCCAAGCCGATCGCGCGCGCATGACCGAAGAGCCGCGGCAGCATCCAGGTGCCGCCCGAGTCGGGCAGCAGCCCGATGCGCGAGAAGGATTCAATGAACGACGCCGACCGCGCCGCGACGACCATGTCTGCGGCAAACGCGAGGTTGGCACCGGCACCGGCGGCGACACCGTTCACACGCGCGACGATCGGTTTGGGCAGCGCGCGCATTGCGCGAATCAACGGATTATAGAAATGCTCGATCGTGAGGCCGAGATCGCTGCCCGGCGCGACCGCCGGGTCGGCCAAATCTTGACCGGCGCAAAACGCGCGTCCACTGCCCGTCAGTACCACGACGCGCACGTCGTGCACGATCGCCGCTTCCTCAAAGGCGATCCGCGCTTTGTGCGCGATCTCGCCGTCGATCGCGTTGAGCTTCTCCGGCCGATCGAGCGTGATGCGCATGATCCCGCCCTCGCGGGAGACGAGCAATCCGCTCATACGAGCTGCGCCGCGATCGCGTCGACGTCGAGCGCGACCGAATCGGTCACCGGATGGCTCTGGCACATCAGCACCACGCCGCTGCGGACTTCGTAATCTTCCAGTGCAAAATGTACGTCCATATCCACTTCTCCCGACGTCAACTGCGCGCGACAGGTGGAACAGACGCCACCCTTGCACGAAAACGGTAGATCGATCCCTTGCCGGAGACCCGCTTCGAGCACCGACTCGCTATCCTTGCGAATCTCGAAAGTGCGCACCGTGCCGTCGAGTACGACGCTCGCGTGCGCGATGCGCTCGGGTTGCGTGCTGGCACGCTCCCGGCGCTCACGCGCGACGGTGCCATCGGTCACGAAACGCTCGAGCACGGTTCGCTCGCGCGGGAACCCGCGCTCGTCGAGGGCTGCGGCGACGCCCTCCATCATCGACTCTGGACCGCAGATGAAGACGTAATCGGTCGCATCGAGATCGACCCAACCCGTAAACAGCGCTAACATGCGTTCACGATCGATCCGACCGTTGAAGGCGTCGATCTCCTGCCGCTCGCGGCTGGTGATAAAGATCAAAGCGAGTCGACCGAGATACCGATCCTTGAGGTGCTGTAGTTCTTCGCGGAACATCGTCGACGAAGCCGAGCGATTGCCGTAGACGAGTGTAAAGCGGCTTTCCGGTTCCAATTCGAGCGTCGTCTCGATCAGCGACAGGACCGGCGTGATGCCGCTGCCCGCCGCGACCGCAAGGTACGACCGCGCGTTTTCGGCATCGAGCGGCACGAAGAATTTCCCCTGCGGCGAGGCCACCTCGATCTCGTCACCTTCGCTCAGGGCGCCGTGCGCCCAGCTCGAGAAGACTCCGTCTTCGACACGTTTAATCGCGACGCGCAGCCGGCCCGAGCGCGGACTCGCGCAAATCGAATACGAACGCCGCTGCTCTTCGCCCTCGATCGACGTCCGAAGCGTCAGATATTGTCCCTGCGTGTAGGTAAACGCATCGCGCAGGTGCGCCGGCACCGCGAATTCGACGACGATCGCATCGCGCGTATCTTTGCGCACGTGGCGCACCGGAAGCTTATAGAAATCCATCGCGTGTGCTAGTGCGGCTTCACGTAGTCGAACGGTTCGCGGCAAGCCTCGCAGCGATAGAGCGCCTTACAGGGCGTCGATCCGAAGCGGCTGATCTCGCTGGTGTTGCTCGAAGCGCAACGCGGACAGCGAACGATTGCGCCAACGAGTGGTCCATCGGCAAGGGTCGGGCCAGGCGGAGCAATCCCGTGCTCGTGTAAGCGCTCACGGCCGCGCGCGGTAATCCAATCGGTCGTCCACGCCGGGGCGAGCCGCCGCTCGATCCGCACGCGCTCGATGCCATGATCGTGCAGCGCACGCGTGACGTCGGCCTCGATCACCGCGGTTGCCGGACAGCCTGAATACGTCGGCGTCAAGGCGACGACGAGCCCATCGCCGTCTTCGCGAATCTCACGGACGATGCCGAGATCGGTGATCGTCACCGAGGGCAGTTCCGGATCGGGTACCGCGTCGAGCCATTCCCAGGCTTTGGCTTCGACCGTGAGCGTCACCACGTTGCACCCGGATAACTGCGCGGCAGAACTTGCATCTCCGCGAGCATGTAGCTGAGCGCCTCGCTGTGCCGCCCTTGTTTGCCACCACGTTGCATCCAGCCATCATCGGGCTTGGTCAGCGTCGCGAGCGCCAGCGCGGCATTCNNAGGCATTCACGCGCTCTAACCACGGCTCACGCAACGAATCCGGATCGACGCCGACGCCCGCCGCGACCATTGCCGCGTCGATCTCGTCGCCGCTGAACAATTCACCGGTGAAGCGCCACAGCTCATCGACCGCACACTGCACGCGCTGGTGACTGAGTTCGGTTCCGTCGCCGAGCCGCACGAGCCAATCCTCGCTGCGGCGCAGATGATAGGCCGTCTCTTTCACGGCCTTGCCGGCGATTGCGGCGACTCGTTCATCGCTCGACGCGGTCAGCGCGGTAAGATTGAGCAGCGCCCACGCATCGTAGAAGTAGCCGCGCACGATCGTGTCGGCGAAGTTGCCGTTGGGCTGTTCGACGAGCAACACGTTGTGATACGCACCCGCGTCGCGATGAAACGTCAAGGCGTCGGCGTCGCGACCGGCGCCTTCGATCTCGCCCGCGTATTCGAGCCAGAGCTTGGCCTGACCGAACAGGTCCAGCGCGACGTTGGCGAGTGCGACGTCTTCTTCCATGACCGGTGCGTGCGCAACCCATGCGGCACTACGCTGCGCCAGCACCAACGCGCTATCGCCAAGCCGAAGCAAATACTCGAGGCGGTCGGTCATCAGAGATGCTTCACGCCTTCGGGAACCTGGTAAAAGGTCGCGTGCCGATACGCTTTATCTTCCGAAGGCTCGAAGAGCGCGTCGCTCTGCGCAGGATCGGTGGCGACGATGTCGCTCGAGCGCACGACCCAGATGCTGACGCCTTCATTGCGCCGGGTGTAGAGATCGCGCGCGTTTTGCACGGCCATCTCCGCATCGGCCGCGTGCAAGCTCCCGACGTGTTTGTGCGCGAGCCCGTTTTCGCTGCGCACGAAGATCTCCCACAGGGGCCACGCTTTGCTCACGCCGCACTCGTTTCTTTTGCCGCGTGTTTGTCGGCGTAGGCGCCCGCGGCCTCGCGCACCCACGCGCCGTCTTCCCACGCGTCGATGCGCGTCTGCAGCCGCTCGCGATTGCACGGGCCCTCGCCTTTGATCACGCGATAAAACTCGTCCCAGTCGATCGATCCGATCTCGTAGTGCTGCGTCGCGTCGTTCCAGCGCAGATCGGGATCGGGAATTCGCAGACCGAGTTGCTCGGCTTGCGGGACGCTTTGATCGATGAACTTCTGGCGGAGCTCGTCGTTGGTGAACAGCTTGATCTTCCAGCGCATCGACTGTTCGTTGTGCGGCGAGGCCGAATCCGGCGGACCGAACATCATCACCGACGGCCACCACCAGCGGTTGAGCGCGTCCTGCGCCATCGCGTGTTGCTCCGGCGTGCCGTGAGTGAGCTTCCACATCACGTCGAAGCCTTGGCGCTGATGGAAGCTCTCTTCGCGGCAGATGCGCACCATGGCGCGCGCATAGGGACCGTAAGACGTGCGCTGCAGCGGCACCTGATTCATGATTGCCGCACCATCGACCAGCCAGCCGATGGCGCCGATATCGGCCCAGGTCAGCGTGGGATAGTTGAAAATCGTGGAATATTTC